>JAUWVG010000383.1 GCA_030617525.1 Candidatus Aminicenantota bacterium
GATGTGATACTCTTATTGAAGGTTGTCAGCGGGTGGAAATTACGGAAAATTGTGAGAGATTTGCCGCAAGGCCAAAAAGGAAATTCCTATATTTAAACGGCCTCCCCCTCCTCAAATTGTCCGGCAGGAATTCTTGATGGCAGCCGAAGAGAGGGGCGAGTATTTCTGAGAACATTCTTGACTGCTTTTTGTCGATTTGAGAGGAGGAGTCTATTTTATAGCTGACTTTTTTACTTTTTTTGTCGTTCTGTTTCTTTGTTTTATCCTTGAACTTATCTTTTTTCCTGTGATATGTTCATTCCAGGATGTCAGTGGGTGGAAATTAGATGAAAATGTGAGTAAAACACGGCAAGCACAAAAACCAAATTCCTATCTTATAAATGTCCATTCCTGTTCATATGGGAACAAAAACTGTTCGAAAATGGACAAATTGAGTTGGGTAATATTTAGGAAACCCATACACTAACTTTGTCATATTCACAAGAAAGCATTTCGGACTTTCCGGTACTCAAAGGCCCTTACTTGAGGATCTCATTTTTCTCCTAAGAATTCGAGACTAATATAAGAGAGGATCTGACCTATTATTTGGGCAACTGTCTTCTACTGAGGACTGGAAAAACAATATTAAGACCAACCTTATCCGGAAAGAAATTGGCATAAAATTTGCTTATCTTAAAAAGTATAATTCTAAAAGAGAGAGGACAATCGATGAAACAAACACTTCGATACAAACCATTCCTTTTTTTGCTGGTCGTATTTTATTTTAGTTGTCATCTGCCTATCCGGATAAAAAAAGATCCATTTTATGAGTCTTTTTATGAAAAGACACGGTTGATCATGACACAGAACGAAATGAAGATTTACAAATCTCTCCAAGGAGAGGAACTAAATAAAGAATTTATAGAAGAGTTCTGGAGGATCCGCGATCCATATCCAGGGACTGAAGAGAATGAAAACAAAATCGAGTTTAAGGAGAGAATTCTCTTTGCCAATGAATGGTTCGATAGGTTCCGGAGAAGAAGAAGGGATTATGAGGCGAAAAGTGCCAGAGGCTGGCAGACGCCAAAAGGACGGGTTTATGTCGTCCTCGGTCCTCCTGATAAGGTCAGTTACGGAGAAGGGTGGGGACCGTTAAAAAAAATCCCTCCCCAGGATGCTATCTATGAAACCTGGTATTACAACTTCTATGATCTAAGAGTTTCATTCGAAAGGGAGCAAATAAAAACCGAATTGGAAACCATTTCTCCACCCGATTCAGACAAAATTGAACCAAGTGCAACTCGAAAATCCGTGAGCCGTATTATCGGTTCTGGTGGCTGGAGGATGATTCCAGATTTTAAGATTATAGATGCTATCGAGGACGCAAAACTGAAAATGATTTCTCCACAATACCGCAGCGATATCCATCACGGCTTGCGGTTCAAAGCAAAATATATCGGAGATCGTTTAAAAATAAACATTCCTGCGGACAAAGTGATCTTTGTAAATGAGGATGAAAAGCTTAAAGTCCATCTGCTTGTTAGAATCGATGTGTACCAAGGCAAAAAAAAAGAGTATGAGATTACAGAGAATAAGATACTCAGCTTTTCAGAAGACGAGGTTTTAGAGCTGCATGAAGTCTTTGTAGAAGTGCTTTATACGCCCGTTGAAACAGGCGAATATTCCTTCGATGTGATAGTTACCGATCTAAAAGCGGAGTATTTATCCAATTACAGGCAAATCATCAAACACGTGTTCCGATGAGTATGAATTTCTCGACACATGACTCAATAACTACTATCAGAAATTATGCTTCTCCTATCTAAGGAATTTATAAAGAGGGTCCTCCTGGCTAATTCATTGGATTCTTACATGCAAAAGAGCACTTGAAAATAAATATGTTTATTTTGATTATTCATCATTGGTAAATAATAGAAAAGGGCAGGCACATGCAATTTTTGCATGGGATGACAAAGCGAAGATAATTAGATATTGGTGGTTTGAAAGCTCTGGAAATTTCCTGACAGCAACCTGTAAATTTATAAATGAAGAAACTCTATTTTTAAATTGGCACGATACACTATTAAGACAGACATTTAAAAAAGTAGATCCTAATAAAGTGGTATTAAGAATGGAAAATCCAGATTCAGATGGCAATTATGAATTAATATTAGAGGTTATATTCACAAGGATTGCCTCATAAACGAAAATCTTCAGGCGTATCGGATTTTATTCATTTTTCATCTTTGCAGGGGCTTTTCTCCACAATGTTGTTGAACAATCTCCTCATCAATGCCGCCATGTACTGGAAACTCTCGCAAAGGTCTACAAAAATGATAAGATCGCAAAAGAGAAGCACATGAATCCTGAGAAACGCCTGAGTTTTCATCAGAGAAAAAGTGGGCCGTTGATGAAAGAGCTTAAAATTTGGCTCGGTCAACAACTGGATCAAAAAAAAGTAGAACCCAACTCAGGGTTGGGAGAAGCTATAGAATAAATACAGTGAATATTTGTTGACTCGACAATCCCTCCAACGTTAACTTCTGTTGACATTTTTGTAAAGAGCGTGTGAATCAGAGATGGCCATTTACAGGGGAGGATATCTGTGAGCCTCTATTGTGGTCCGTTTCTTGAATCATCCCTGCTGCCATGGCAGGGATTTATCACCAGCGTCATCCGGAACGGACTGTGTTCTACAGGGTGCTGTTTCACTATTTTGACGAATTTGTTGTAGAATATGAGAATCGCTTCGAGAGAGAGTACGGCTATTTTCGTCCAGTCATTCAAGAAGTTGTTGAGAAATACCTTGATTGTGGTAACCCAAAGAACGGATTTGCACGGATCAAGTGTAAAGATTGTGGCCTGGAGAGGTTGCTGATCTTTTCTTGTCACGGTCGGGGATTCTGCCCGTCATGTCATGCCAAGAGACGCGAGGAGTGGGGCGAATGGATGCGGGAGGAGCTTGTATTGGATGTACCTCACCGCCAGGTGGTATTGACTGTCCCAAAGATGTTGAGGATATACTTCAAATACAATCGTTCGCTTCTCTCTGATCTCTGTCTCTGTGGGAAAGAGGCACTTCTTAAATACTTCAAGGCAGTTGCAGGCAAGGAGCTTACGCCCGGGATTATCGCCGTGATACAGTCGTTTGGAAGCCGAATAAATCTTCCCCCGCACTTGCATTTTCTTGTTTCCGCGGGAGGTTCAGACCGGGAGGGGCGTTTCCATACAGATCTATTGATGAGGCTGAAGGTAAAGTTTGCTATCAATATGGCAAAGACAGCGCAGAGCTTGAGCAGATGGATTATCTGGAGTTTATCGCCAGAGTGACCTCCCATATTCCCGATAAGGGCCAGGTGATGATTCGTTACTACGGGGTTTATGCCAATGCCCACAGGGGAAAGATAGACAAGGCAGGAGTCTCGCTCTCCCATCCATCGATCATTGAGGAAGAAGAGAGATTTGTTCCATCAAAGGGCTGGGCGGAGATGATAAGAAAAGTCTATGAAGTTGATCCTCTGTTGTGCCCCGCCTGTGGAGGCCAGATGTCAATCATCGCTTTCATAGAAGATCATAAAGTTATCGACAAAATTATCGCTCACCTCAAGCTCATTTTTCATGCCGAA
>JAUWVG010000271.1 GCA_030617525.1 Candidatus Aminicenantota bacterium
ACATCCGGAGTGCGGGACTATCTCACTCTGATCAATGTTGCAGGTTTCGACTTCGGCACCTACCATGAACAGGATGTACTCGATCTTATTGCTCGCCAAAAAGAGCTCAATTTTAAACCAGGTGAGGAGCATCTCTACAGCAACTCGGGGTATTTCCTACTGTCTGTTATCGTTCATAGGGCCAGCGGAAAGACACTACGCGAGTTCGCCGGCAAGTTCATTTTTACGCCTTTGGGCATGAAAAACTCTCATTTCCACGATGATTATATGCAGCTGATTAAAAACCGGGCAACGGGATATTATCCGGCCGGAAAGGGACAGTATAGAAATTTCATCTCGACATTCGACAATGTGGGATCAGGAGGACTGTTCACTTCCATCGAAGACATCCTCCTCTGGGATCAAAATTTTTATACCTTTAAAGTCGGCGGGAAAGAACTTTATGACCTGATGCACACAAAGGGGAAACTCAACAGCGGGGCTGAACTCGATTATGCATTTGCCATTGATCTTGGAAACTACAAGGGGCTAAAAACCGAAGAACACGGTGGAGCCCTTGGTGGATACAGGTCGGCGTTAACTCGTTTTCCCGAACACAATTTTTCTGTTGTTATTCTCTCCAACCTAAGCGCGGCCAATCCCTCAAGTTTAGCTTATAGGGTCGCAGACATCTATCTTGCAGATTATTATAAAGGAGAAGAACAAACTGAGGCTGAAACAGAACACTTGAAAACGATCGAACTCCCGGAGGAAAAGCTCAAGAGTAAAGTCGGATTTTATATAAATACGGATTCAGGGGCTTTCTATAGAATAAGACTGGTCAAAGGCCATCTGGAATTTTCAGGAATGGGACAGAGAAACACTCTTGGAGCCGTTTCTGAAGATGAATTTGTTTTCACAGGAATTCCCCAAGTCATCATTCTGAAATTTGAGAAATCTGAAGAAGGACAATCCAACAATCTTAAAATAACTCAAGAAGACAGCCCTGTCCTCTTTTACAAATCTTTTGAACCGATCAAACCCACACCCGAAGAACTAAAAGAATACACAGGCGAATACTCCAGTGATGAACTCGAAACAACGTTTAAAATCGAACTCATTAAGAACAGATTACGCTTCACGCACAGAAACGCCCCCTCCGACACTCTGCAAACCAATTATAGGGATATTTTCAGAATCGGAAATTTGAGACTTATTTTTTCTCGAGACAGCAGCAACCGGATAACCTCGTTTTTCGTCAATGCCGGACGTGTCACAAACCTCCGTTTTTACAAAAAGTAATTCCCGGCTCAGAAATAAGGCATGTTGAATAGAAAACGGTTCTTCTTATTTGTCCTTTTATCTCTCTTCGTCATCTTAACTCCCCTCATTTCTCAAGACAATTATGTAAAAAAACGCTTACGAAGACTGGACCTCATGGCAATCCTCAGAAAGTATGCGATTAACTTTGCCTATGCCAATGCCACAACACCCGATTTTATCAATGTCTGCGAGTCTGTTTACGGAGAGGATCTGGACTGGTTTTTCGATCCAGATGAATGGATTCTGAGCAAGAGGGAAAATTTCTTTAAGAAAGTGAACAACCGTCGATAATCATATGATACTTTATCTGCTTAGAGAACGATTAGTAGGCACTTCCCCTGGGAACAATCGCGTGAATACCAATACGTTTATTAATTCTATCTAACTCAATAATAATCCTTAGATTCCCACTTCTCATCCTATGGAATCCCTTAAGTTGTCCTACTAGAGGCCTAATATCCTGATGAAGTAAAGGATTTTCCCATTCTTCAAGTTCCTGTAGATTGTCTAAAATTTTTTTAGCTTTTTTATCATCCAGTTTCTTGAGATGTTTAAATGCGGACTTAGAAAGTTCAACTCTCCATTTCTTTTCTTGCATCTTCGATAGTCACTCCCTGCGTCTTTTTGAATTTATTAGACGAAGCGATCAATTCATCATGAAAACCGGGGATAGAAAGGAGCTCAAGTGTTTCTTTATGTCTTTCGATATACTCATCAATAAGTTCTACAATGACCTCGTTTAACTTTCTGTTTTCCATGCTGGATATAGCCTTAAGGATATTTCTTTTCTCTTCAGGAATCCGGATAGTTGCAGTATTCATTTATTTCCCTCTAATAGTAGATTAATCGATTAATCGCTTTTTGTCAATTGATTCCACCTAACTTCAATTTCAATCGGATCATTCATGAATTTCATTCCCTATTATATAGACGTCCTGAAATGAAATATATTCACACAGATAGTAAATTTGGATGGCTGAGTTAAGTTTTTTACTTTTTATCTATCGTTAATTGAATCAAAATGATTCCGATTGTATAATTCTTTGTGTTTAGAACAGGAGAAAATAAAATGAAAAAGGCTGTAAATCTAGTTTTTTGTCTGTTATTCTTACTAACCTTATCTCAAATGAATATGGATGCTCAATATACTGAGGGATCTCAGACAGCCCTCCTGCTAATAGATATACAGTATTTTTATTTTCCAGGCGCTAGGCAGCCGCTTTTAAATCCGGAAAAGGCCAGCCTGAACGCTCAAAAACTCCTGACTCATTTTCGTAATACCGGCCAACTAGTCATTCATGTCCGCCACAACTCAAAAACTGGTGGAGAAATTCACAAGAACGTAGCCCCACTTGAAACAGAAAAGGTCATCTCCAAAAATAATGTAAACAGCTTCAAAGACACAGATCTTTTAGATTATCTCAAGGAACACAAAATCGACAATTTGATCATCTGCGGAATGATGACCCACATGTGTGTCGAAGCTGCTGTTAGAGCCGCCTCCGACTTCGGTTTCGCAGTGACACTTATCCAGGATGCCTGCACTACCCGCACTTTGAAATATGGAGACAAGGAAATCCCGGCGGAAGCTGTCCACAATTCCACCCTCGCCTCCCTTTCCGGTTATTACGCCAAAGTGACCGACACAAAAACATTTCTGGAAGATTTTATTTAAAAATATCTATATCAAAGTTGTACGAGGAGGGGAAAATGAGCAGAGCGGCAAAGAGCGTTTTCGTTTTTGGGATCTATGTCATTTCACTGGGAGTTTTCCTGGTGGTGGCTCCCAATGTCCTGTTGAAAATTTTCAATATTTCCGAAACAAGCGAAGTCTGGATCCGGGTTGTCGGGATGCTGGTTTTAATCATCGGGTATTACTACATCCGGGCAGCAACCAACGAAGAAGGTTTGACAAAATTTTTCCGGTGGACCATTTACGCCCGGTCCTCGGTCGTTGTCTTTTTTATTGTTTTTGTCTTATTGAATTTTGTCAAACCCATTCTGATTCTTTTTGGTGTTGTTGATTTGGCAGGGGCCATTTGGACCGCGCTGGCTCTACGTTCTACTAACAAATAGAAAACCAACTGAGCAGAGAATAAAATTATTTTGCCAGAGCGGCGATGCCGCTGAGATCGAGGGCTTTGGCGATATCGGTCAGATCGGAAACCTGTTCTTTTTCAAATTCATCCCCTTCCAACTGGATGAGAAAACGATCTTTCAGAACGAGGATGAGTTCTGCATCCTTGTCATCATAATTGTATTGCTCCACTCCAGGGAATTCGTCGACCGTCACTTTTTTGATATACTCATCGGACGAATCCACCTCGAACTGCATCATCATTTTGAACCCGGCCAAGACCATCTGGACATAGCCGCTGTCGGTGATGGTTATTTTCAGTGACCTGTTTTCATTCGTGTAGCTGCGTTCAACCACGGTGACGGACGTTCCCATCATGCTAATGGTCTGTCCTTCGGCATCATCATCCGCTTCCCATCCGTCCAGATCAACCAGAAAAGGTGTCAGTTTGCTCCAGTTGACGGGCTCGACAGCCGTCTGTGCCTGGGCCAAAATCACGACAGTAAAAATAAAAATAATTCCCAGAATAATGTTTCTACGCTGACTCATAAGTCCTCCATTTATAAAATATCTTTTTAAACATCGTCATTATAATTCCATTTGTTGTCGAATTACAATCCATTCTCCCATTCCTGCCCATGAACCATGGTGGCTAAATTATTTCCCTGCCATCATAGCTTCAATATCTTCCTGAACCGTTCCGATTGGTTTGATATTAAAATTTTCTACGAGAACTTTTAACACATTTGGAGAGAGAAATGCCGGCAAAGTCGGTCCCAATCGAATTCCTTTTACACCAAGGAATAAAAGTGCAAGCAGCACTGCAACAGCTTTTTGTTCATACCAGGCAATATCAAAGGAAATTGGCAGATCATTGATATCATCAAGTTCGAATACTTCTTTCAATTTAAGAGCAATCACAGCAAGTGAATAACTGTCGTTACACTGTCCTGCATCCAAAACTCTGGGAATTCCATTGATATCACCAAGATTAAGCTTATTATAACGATATTTAGCACATCCGGCAGTTAAAATAATAGTATCTTTCGGAACCTGTTCTGCCACTTCAGTATAATAATTTCTTGCTTTCTGCCGACCATCACAGCCAGCCATCACGATAAAGCGTTTGACAGCTCCGGATTTTACAGCATCCACGATT
>JAUWVG010000415.1 GCA_030617525.1 Candidatus Aminicenantota bacterium
AAAAAATTGAGAGATGATCTCTTCGAACACTTGATGTACCAATCAGCGATTTATTTCGACAAAACGGCCACAGGAAATCTCATGACCCGCCTGACCAGCGATGTGGACAAAGTGCAGGAGGCTCTTGCAGGAAGTATGAAAGACTTCATTCAAGAAGTTTTTACACTACTGGCTCTTCTCATTTTCATCTTTTACAAGGATTGGCAGTTGGCCATAGCTTTTTTTGTTATCATTCCTCTGGCAGGCGTCCCTCTGGCTGTATTCAGTAAATACCTTAAAAAACGCGGCAGACAAAATCAGATTAAAATGTCTGAAATATATAACCGCATTCATGAGACGATTACGGGTAACAAAATTGTCAAAGCCTTTACCATGGAGAAATTCGAGCTGAAAAAATTCTTTCAGGCGACACAAGAGTATTTTAGGACAAGTATGAAGCTGGCATGGGTGGGGAGTTTGAGTTCTCCATTTATGGAATTTTTAGGAGGTATTATTGGGGCATTCATCCTTCTTGTGGGGACGACAAGAATAGCCAGAGGAGCTATCAGCCCTGGAGACTTTGCGGCATTCTTAGTCGCCATCTTTTATTCCTATACACCTATCAAGAAGTTGAGCCGGGCCAACGTTGTGATTCAACAGGGATTGGTCTCTTATCAAAGGATAAATGAGGTTTTAGAATGTCAGCCCCAGGTTGCAGACAGCCCGGAAGCCCGTCCTCTTCCCGCTATAAACGGACATGTGAAATTTGACAATGTGTCTTTCTGTTACGATGATGCCAAGTCTGTCCTGGAGAATGTGAATTTTGAAGTCAAACCGGCCGAGATGGTTGCTCTTGTGGGATTGAGCGGCTCTGGGAAGACAACCATCATCAATCTGATCTCCCGTTTTTACGAACCGACAGCAGGAAAAATTTTGATTGACGGCATTGATATCCGGGAAGTCAGCATGGTTTCACTGCGGTCTCAGATAGGTCTTGTGAGCCAGGACCTTATTCTCTTTAATGACACTGTCCGGAATAACATTGCCTATGGTCTCGAGGAGATACCACTGGAGAAAATCATCGAGACAGCCAAAGCTGCCGAAGCCCATGATTTCATTGAGGAACTTCCTCAAGGATACGATTCCATCATCGGAGAAAAAGGGGCGCTCCTCTCCAGCGGCCAAAGGCAGCGTCTCGCTATTGCCCGGGCGCTCATTAAAGATCCTCCCATTCTTATCCTTGATGAGGCGACATCTGCCTTGGATTCCGAGTCTGAGCGTTTGATACAGGCAGCCCTGGCCAATGTCCTTAAAGATAGAACTGCCATAGTCATTGCCCACCGTCTCTCCACAATCAGAAATGCAAATAAAATACTGGTTGTAGACCGTGGGAAGATCATTGAATCAGGAACGCATCAGCAGCTCTGCCAAAGGGACGGCATCTATAAGAAATTGAATGACTTGCAGTTTCCTGAAGGAAAGGAGGATGTGACGTGATTCATAGTATGACGGGTTTTACCGAGAAAATATTTCATTCCAAAACTCTTTCAGTGAAAATCAGTATCCGCTCCCTGAATCATAGATTTTTCGACTGGAATTTTCGGGGGAGTCAGAGCAAAGAACTTGAGAACACATTCCGGAAAATCTCTCAGGATAGAATTTCAAGAGGTCGAATAGAGGTTCGTGTCGAACTGGACTTTTTGGACTCTACAAAATTAGATCTGATTATCAATGAGGATATATTGGAAAAAATTCTTTTGTCCTTTGAAAATGTTTCTTCCAGGGCCTTGAAGAATGTGAGCTTAAATATTGAGAACTTATTTAATCTTCCTCATGTCGTTCAAATGCGGAGAAAGAAATTTTTAAAAGAAGACATCGTCTTTCTGGAGGGCTGCTTTTCGAAAACGTTGGATGAGCTCATCAAAGGAAGGAAAAGAGAGGGCCGGCTGCTCAAGAAAGAGATTGTCGGACATCTTAAGAGTCTTCAGCGGGCTTTAAGTCAGGTGGAAGTTCTCGTAAAAAAACAGCCAAATCAGATCCAGAAAAAATTGAGAGAACGATTGAGGGAATTAGGGCATGAGACACAACTCTCAGAAGAAAAAATGACCTCAGAAGTGGCCTACTACGCACAGAGGTATGATCTTTCTGAGGAAGTTGCAAGGTTGAACTGCCACATTGATCATTTCAATGAGCTCCTCTCTTCAGAGAAACAGGACGCAGTGGGAAAAAATATGGATTTTTTGGCTCAGGAACTATTTCGAGAAGCCAATACAATCAATTCCAAGGCGCAGGATATAAGAATTGTTAAATATGTCCTGGTTATCAAAGGAGAGGTGGAGAGTATTAGGCAGCAGGTCCAAAACATTGAGTGAACAGAGAGGTTTTGATTGAAGTTGATTGTTTTTTCCGGCCCATCCGGATGTGGAAAAACGACGTTGGTCAAGCGGGTGATCGCAGAATCGGATAATTTAGCCTTCTCTGTTTCTTTTACAACTCGAAAAAAAAGGGATTCTGAGATTGATGGGAAAGACTATTATTTTGTGACCGAAGACGAATTCAAACATATGATCAAAAAGCGAGCTTTTGTAGAATGGGCTCAAGTCCATGAACATTATTATGGGACGAGTTTCCATGAAATCGAAAAAAAAAAGACTCAAAACGGAATAATTCTCGATGTGGATATTCAGGGCGCAAGGCAAATAAAAGAGTATGAGCCAAAGGCTCAATTGATCTTCATCTTCCCGCCTGAATTCCAGGAACTTAAAAAAAGGCTGTTTCTACGGGGAGATGAGACGGAGGAGTCGATTGAAAAACGACTTGCGGTGGCAAAGAAGGAGATCCAGAGCTATGCTGAGTTTGATTTTGTCATCATCAATGACAGGTTGGAGGAGGCCGTAGACAATCTTTTGGCTCTGATCAGTTCGTCAGGGTGCCGTGGTGAGGTTCCTCAAGAGAAGATCGAGGCTATTTTAAAATCTTTTTCAAAGGAAGAGTGAAGGAGGCCAAAATGCAGACAATTGTTCTAGGGATTTGTTCTTCTATCAGTATCTACAAATCCTGCGATATTCTGCGTGACTTCCAGAAGAAGGGCTATCGTGTCCAAGTTTTGATGACAAAAAATGCCACACACATGATTTCACCGCTCCTGTTCAGCGCTCTTTCAGGCCAAAAAGTTTTTGTTGATGCATTTGAAAAAAGCACTTCTGAAAAGATCAACCATGTGGATCTGGCCAAAGACATATCTCTTTTAGTCATTGCCCCGGCCACAGCAAACATGATTGGAAAACTGGCAGGAGGAGTTGCCGATGATTTTCTTTCGACATTCTACCTGGT
>JAUWVG010000100.1 GCA_030617525.1 Candidatus Aminicenantota bacterium
GGAAAAAATTTAATGCCCGTAGAAATAACAGTTTTTAATTCTTTTTTCCTGTCGCTTTGGGTTAATATCTGGATAAGTGTTTTTCGCGGATAAACATATTTATAAAACAAAGGTAGTTCAGGAGACTTTTTCCAGGATTCAAGCAGCAGTTTTATTCCATTATCTGAATATTGTTCATCTTTTTCTTCCTGGCCCTTATTATAAAGAAGTCTTCCTCTGACAGTCAGAACCTCCGCGGTTTCATCCTCAACAAATCCGAACTCCTCAAGATATTTTTCAGCAATATCTGTTTTCCCCAAATCAATAAGAATATGAACATATTCAATCTTAAATTCTTTATTGTTTCCCGCTATATTGAGGGCTTCATCTTGGTTGTTTTGAAAAAGGGCTGCTTTAATGGCCTTCTTTTTAATTTCAGTATTTCGGGGTGATAGTTTTATAGCTTCTTTGTACCGGATAAGGGCTTCTTCATATTTTTCCTGACGTGAATAATAATCTCCAAGTCCTGTCAGGGCCGGAACACAACCTGAAGACAGCTCAAGTGCTTTTTTATATAGTTCCTCTGATTCATTGCGGTGATAAACAGCCGCGGCCAGAACATAGTTCATGGGATCTTCCGGTTTTTCACTTATTTTTAACTCATATTCATTTAATAGTTCCGGAATACTTTTTTCTCCTCTTTTTACTTCATTGGATTGTTGTGCCAGTATTTCACTTTTATCATTTGAACATGACACTATAAATATGATTAAAAATATAATACAAATCCTGAAACCGGTTATTCCAGTATTTGAATCCCGAACGATATGTTTTTTCTTCATATTCCACCCTCCGACATTTCTTACAACCTATATGATAGAGACCTTGAGGTCAAACACAGAGAAATCGGGTGTCAAGGCAACACAAAAACATCGGGGCATTGGCATAAAGCCCTTATCATGATGAACAGAGACCGCGAACTTCACATGAAAAGATCAAGAAAAAAGTTCCATCAAAAATCTGAGGAGAACTGGGTGACAACAAGGCGGCTGCATCCCAAGGCGAGATCATAACTTTTAACTTCAAAAAGTCCGTGTTTCCGGATAAACGAACGCAGTCCTCCCTTTGTCAGGAACTGCCGGCTGTTTTTATAATGATCTCCCCTTGCTGTTCGTTCGATCAGCCAGGTTAACAGTCCCCCGAACCGTGAAAGTCTATTCCAGGGATTTTCATAGTCGACAAAAATGATTTTCCCTCCCGGCGACAGCAGCCGTCTGCATTCTTTAAGTATTTCGTGCCGGATTTTCTCAGGCTTTTCATGGAGGGCATAGGAGAGAATAATTCCCTTAAAAACTCCACTTCGGCAGGGAACACAGGCGGCATCCGCACATATGAAGGGAACATCAGGGTGTTTTTTCCGGGCATAAGACAGCATGCGAAAACTCCGGTCCAGACCACAGATCCGGTTTCCGGCGAGATTGATGAAATGTCCCTGTTTCCCTGTTCCGCAGCACAGGTCGAGAACCGGAGAAAGGTCATAGCGAGAAACAAGCTGGGCGACTTTTCTTTTAATCCCCCTGAGAAGAGGTTCGATAGCCCACTCATAGATTAAAGGACTCAGAGATAAATCTTTCATAGGCAAGAAGATATCAGGCTGTTTCCTCAGAATCCGCTCTTGCGGATGAGCTTGAGAAGCTTTTTCTTGTTCCGGATTCCGAAAAGAATTCCGGAAAGGACAACGCACACTTTTTTTTCTCCGTAATCACAGACCCTGATTTTAACACTTTTTTCTATACTATCACACTTGATGTCTTTGGTCTCTATGGCATGTTTGATGAGCCGGTTGTTCTTTTGGAGGAGCTTCTTTGAGAGCTGAGATCTTCTTTCCAACAATGGATTTTCGGCCTGGATTGAAGTTGTCTTAAATCGCATCGAGCCATTTCATTTGAAGGGTCAACCTCAGAAATGAAAGCTGAAATTTATTCCCACTCCTACTCCTCCTAAATTCATTCTGCGGGAAGGAATATGAACCATTTCTGAGTCAAAAACCCTATTGCTTGGGTATGGTGCGGGATAATACGAGTAGGGTGCGGCAAGTTGGAATGAATCGATCCGGCAGGGCACATATTTATAATCGACATTGATTCCTATGGACCAGTTACTGCTGAAAAAATAATCGCATCCACCGGATAAAATTAAACCTAAAGAGTTAAAAGAAAAATTGGTCTTGTCAATACGAAGAAAGGAGCCATTTTCTTCCTCTTCACCCCAGATCTTATATAAAGATGTCATAAATCCCGCATTAATTTTGCCATAGCCCAGTCCTGCTCCAATCTTGAATGAAAATTTTTTCAAAAAGGCATCTGGGGTGGGCATGAAAGAAGCCGTGAGAAAATAAATGCTGCCGCTATATTTTCCGGTGAGATAACTTTCATCCGCAATCCACTCTCTATAGTCATTACGAGGCATGATTTTACGGCCAGAAACTCTATGTAATCCAAGAGGCGAATAAGAAAATCCAAGGGCAATCTTTTTGCTTATAGAATATTCCACTTTTATTTCTTTTATATATAATACTGGATTCTGCAGGACATCTGGATATTCAACAGTGTAAGATGAGCTTGAGAAAAATCCTCCAGAGTGATACTCATCCTCGTCAAATCCGGCACTTTCCAAAATTCCCTTTAAGTCAGCAACACCATGAGAGCTGAAGTATCCAGGTATAAAACTAAGATGAATCCTGGTGAACCTTTGGGAAGTTGGTTTTTTAACAATCTTGTTTTCTGTCTTTATCGTATTTTGAGAAGGTAGAATCTTTTCGCCGATATCTTTTTTATCCTTCCTTAATATTTCCGGCAATTCAGAAGAAAATCGGGCTTTTGCGGCTAATTTTTTTAATACTTTACTGATATCTTCTTCTGGCTTTCCCTCAAGAAAAATTGACTCATCAATACCTTTGACAGCTCCCCAAATTCCGCCAATAGGCGCTCCTAGGATTGCAAGTCCTACTCCTCCCGCCAAAGCCTTCTGTTCAGCTGTCATTCTAAACCAACCAGATGAATCATCTCCACTCAAAAAACCCAGCAATACACCACTTGCTCCACCAATCAATAATCCTGATCCAAGACCTTGTAAGAGCTTCGATTTCTTCACAATACGGATACTTTTCAACTTTTTTATATCAACCGTAATTCCAGATAAAGATCCATTATCCATAAGGACAAGACTGCTCCCTTTGACCGCAAGAAGTTCTGCCTTGATAATTTTACCATCCTGGGTCTGAATCAAAAGCTCGGCACCATGTTTTTTTTCTTTAGCGTAAGAATTGCTCACAAAAACGGCAACAGCAATAAAAGTTAGCAGCAAAACAGTCATTTTCGCCTTTGACCTAAATTTTGTTTTTTTCATCTCATTCCTCCTTTATCATTCTATCTTTTAATAATTTAGGTCTGTTAGAGAAAAAAATTGTCAAGAATTTGTTAAGAATTTGTTAAAAGTTTGTTAAACTGGAAGCCACTGCCTGAATCACAACGCCGCTTTCAAGCCGTTCTTGACATGTTTTTTATCCTGATTTATATTTGCCACCTATGACCGATGGAAAAACCGAGGCAAAATGGAGGCACCATGGCCAAAAAGCAAAAATCCGGACAAGGTGACCAAACAAATGTTCAAGAGTCAAGCGATATGCCTGTGGGTATCTTCCCTACGATCCGCGGTAAGTTTTCTTCAGTCGAGGAATATGTTCAAGCGGCAAAAGAGATTTTAGAACAAAAAAAAGAAACGCTTTCCCAAATTAAAAAATTCAAATTTGACACGATAGCTGTAAACGGAATCTATACTCCAAAAGAAGCTATAAACTATAACCAGGGAGCATTAATTGAGCCCCTTTATCTAGGAGTCGCTCAAGCTTACCAGGATACAAATGAATGGGAAGGAGCCTTTCGCTACAAGGTCCCCTCATGGTGTTATGGTCGTTATGCCAATCCCACCGTCTGGTATTTAGAACAGGTTCTCGCCTTGCTTGAAGCTTACCAAACCGGCCATGAAACATCGTGCCTTGTGACTGCTTCCGGAATGTCCGCCATCAAGTTAGCCGCAGACGCTTTTCTTGCCAAACAGAAAAAAGGGCCTGAAGAAATTAATTTTGTTTCATCCCTTCAGCTCTACGGCGGCACTTTCCAACAATTCATAGTCAGTCAAAAACAAGACAGAGGGATAGACGTGCGTTTTGTTGTCAATCAGACGGATTTGAATGAGTGGAAGGAAAAAATTGATGACAACACGCGCTTTCTCTATACAGAAGTCCCAAGCAATCCCCAGTTAGCCTTCTGCGACATCGAGGCTGTTGTGAATTTGGCTCATTCATGGGAAATCCCTTTTATTATCGATGCAACATGTGCGACCCCTGCTTTGATGCGCCCTATCGCTTATGGAGCAGACATTGTTATTCACTCCCTGACAAAATCAATAGGCTCGAGTGGGCTTGGTCTTGGAGGGGCCCTCATAAGCCGCAAACCTATCGTGACTAAACTTAAAAACGATAACCCTTTCTTCAAAGAGAGTTTTGCTGAATTCGTTAAGTGGCTTTCTTTTAGGGACACCGGGCCGGCAGCAGCTCCGATGAATTCCTTAATGTTTCTAAATGACCTGCGAACCCTTCGTCCGAGAATGGATATGCTCAGCCAAAACTGCCAACGTGTCTCAGAATTTCTTGAGCAGCATCCACACGTTTATCAAGTCGACTATTTAGGATTGCCCAACTCCCCCCTCTATGATCTGGCAAAAAAGTACATGAAATTAGTGGATTCGGACGATGGACAAGGCAATGAACTTAATCGCTACGGCCACCTTATGTGTTTTCGCGTTGACGGCCCTCCTGAGAACGCCAGAAAAGTATTTGACAATCTTAAGCTTATCTTCAGAGCAGGAGATTTAGGCCGGATCAAAAGCATGGCCACACTTCCCGCACTGTCTACCCATCTCCAACCAGGGGAAGAATTCCGTGACAAAGCTGATATCCCGGATCAGATGATAAGACTCTGTGTGGGGGCCGAAGATCCAGGGGATATAATTGCGGACCTCGATCAAGCACTCAACTCAATATAACCTGACTAATTCATTAAATACGCCAACGCCTTACTCTCAAATCCGGTCGAAACTCTGCGCTGCAGGTACATTAAGTATAGTGTCCCTCTAACCCCAGTGTTATAGTTGAAGTGTGAGACTCTTTAAAATTTTCCTTTTTTCTGTTTTTCTCCTCCTCCTCATAAAAACCGTCACTTCTCAAGTTCAGCCCGTCCGAACGGTTACCCTCAAGGTTGTCGTAGATGAGGAGTACAGGAAAAAGGACGAATGGCGCGAAGAAGTTAAAAAAATGGTCGCCAGCACCTCGATAGTTTTCGAGAAGAATTTTGGAATTCGGTTTGAGATCAAAAATATGGGATTCTGGACCTCAAAAAATTCACAGACCTCTATGATGATTCTCTTCAACGATCTCCAAGGGACCGTAACTCCTGAAGACTGTGACATCGTCCTTGGTTTTACAGGCCAGCATAATTTGAACCACGACTTCAATGGAGTCGCTTCCTATCTCAATGGTTATATCCTTCTCCGGAATGTCCGGTTCATATCCTCAGAGAGAAATACTCTCCTTCATGAACTCTCCCACATATTCGGCGCCATCGATCTCAATGAACAAGGCTCCATCATGAGCACCACCCGGCCAGATTTGAAATTTAACACGTTTACAAGAGATATCATCCAGCTCAATAGACTCAGGCGTTTTAATCCCTATGTTTTCCCTCTGCCCAAAGAGAGGTTGGATGAAGCAGTTTCACTCTATAAACAAAGAAAATCTCTCAACATGCAAGAATTGGATGTCCACATCGTGCTCGCACTTTTACATCTTGAAAGGGAAAACTACGCTCCCATGATCCGTGAAAGTCTCCGGGCTGTTGAAATCGATCCCAACTCACCTGATGGGCACAATCTTTTGGGCATCGCTTACCGGCGTACAGGGAAGATTGATCAAGCGATTGAACATTATTTTAAAGTCCTCGAGCTCCAGCCGAATAAAACCGAGGTCCACTACAACCTCGGAATTGCCTACATGAAAAAGAGCTTGAATGAAAAAGCCATTGAAGAATACAAAAAGGCCATAGAACTCAACCCGAATTATGCCAAAGCCTATTCCAATCTCGGTCACCTCTATCTGGAAATGGGTCATGTGGATTTTGCGATCGTAGAACTCAGGAAAGCTCTCTGTATATATCCAGAGCTGCCAGAAGCTCTAGCAACTTTTGGCGCGGCTCTGATTGCCAAACGGCAGTACAAAAAAGCAGAAGAAGTTTCTTTAAAAAGTCTGCAAATCGACCCCGGTCTCTCAGGCGCACACAACAATCTGGGCAGCGTCTACATGAACGAAAATATGGTCGGCAAAGCGATCGAGGAATACTTGAAGGCGATTGACCTCAATCCTTTATTTCATCAGGCATTCTATAATTTGGGCCGTGCATACTTAATTATGGGAAAAGTCGATAGTGCGATTGAGACATTTAAAAAGGCCATCTCTCTAGACGCCAACTATCATGAAGCGTATGCAAACCTGGCTTCTGCTTACATTAAAAAAGGCGCAATCGAACAGGCACTATCCGCCTGTGAAAAGGCCCTGGCCATAAAACCCGACTACGCCAATGCCTATTTCAACAGAGCCCTGGCCTACTTTACTATGGAGCAGTACGAGAAAGCCGAAGAGGAAGCGGGCAAAGCCATCGATTTCGATTCTTTGCTTGCAGATCCATACAATCTCTTAGGGATTCTATGGGAACAAAAAGACAAGACAGAAGAAGCCCAAACGGCCTATGAAAATGCCGTCAGGCTAAAGCCAACCTTTATTGAGGCCCAAATGAATCTGGCCAATTTTTTCTACAAACAAAACCAGTTTTTGAAAGCCGCAGGTTCTTACGAACGGGTGATCGCTATCGACCCCCGGAATGCCCAAACCTACAACAACCTTGCCGTCGTCTATTTCCGGCTGGAAAAATATAAAGAGGCTTTAGAATACCTAAGGAAAGCCGAATCATTAGGATTTCAAGTCCATCCCGACTTCAAATCTTCCCTCCTCAAAAAAATCAAGAACACCACAACCCTCCACGCCCAAGCCGCCGTCGAATACGCTCTTCAGTAAAAAGAAATGAGTGGCCGGTGACAAATACCGGTTGAGCCGGATCTTGCTCTATTTCAAATGTTTATTTTTTCTTGAGATGGATTCCCCCTCCTGAAGAACGGAGGTAAAGTTGGGGACCGCCTCCGTTGACTTCGGCATTTAAAGAGCGGGGACTGACAGTCCCGTAGACCTTGATCGGAAAATCCGTATGGATTCGGCCTCCGCTTGTTCGTGCATCCACATCCAGCCCTATATCATTATCGAGATAAACCGTG
>JAUWVG010000163.1 GCA_030617525.1 Candidatus Aminicenantota bacterium
TTGAAGGCTAGAGAGGTCAAGATGACGTCCCAAACCATTAAGATCCATTTAAATGAGGGACAAGGGGAGATGCAAAAATTTCTAGCCACGGGAAAGGTGATTATTACTCAACAGCAGTCGGAAGGCAGAGGAGAAGAGGCCCAGTTTGATTTGGAAAATGAGACAATTGTTCTGCTTGGAAATCCGGTTTTGATCGACAAGGATAAGGGGAGAACCGAGGGCGACAAATTGACTTTTTTTTTAGCCGATGATAGAATCACCGTTGAAAATCAAGGTCAGGAAAGATCCTTTACAGTCATAAAATAGTGAACGATGAAAGATCATTTAGCTGCCGTTGGATTGGAAAAAAGTTTCCGAAAAAAGAAAGTTGTTGATGATGTGTCTATCTCTGTCAAACGGGGCGAAATTGTTGGTCTTCTCGGGCCTAACGGTGCCGGAAAGACGACCACTTTTTCTTTGATTCTTGGTCTTATTGCTCAAGCCGCCGGCCAGATATTCCTGGATGAAGAAGAGATTACAGGGATTCCTATGTACTTAAGAGCCAGAAAGGGTGTGTGCCTCCTCCCTCAGGAGCCATCCTCTTTCAGAAGGTTAAGTGTTACGGGAAATCTAATGGCAGTGAGAGAAATTACCCGGGATTTTTCTTCCAGAGAGCACGGTGATCTGGCCGATATTCTTGAAGATCTTGGATTAGAAAACCTGACCGACTCCAAGGCATACACTCTCTCTGGAGGGGAGAGGAGACGCTTAGAGATTGCCAGGGCGTTGATCATGAATCCGATCTTCATTCTCTTGGACGAGCCTTTTACAGGGATTGATCCATTGGCCATACTAGATCTGCAAGAAATCATTCTTTCGTTGAAAAAGCGAAATATCGGACTTCTTATCACAGATCACAAGGTCAGGGAGACTCTGGAGATTACGGATCGTGCCTACATCATAGATAAAGGTAGGATTTTAGAGGAGGGAACTCCACATGAGTTGATCTCTTCAGATTCGGTAAAAAAGAACTATTTAGGAGATGATTTTGACCTGGGTGAATGAAAAACCCTAGTATATCAAAACCAAGACAATGGCCATCAAGCAGCAACTTCAACAAAGACAGGTTCAAAAACTTATCCTCGCCCCCGCACTTCAGCAGGCCATAAAACTATTGCCTTTGACGAATCTGGAACTCATTGAAATCATAGATACAGAACTTTCCGAAAATCCGATGCTCGAAGTGGAAGATGAAACAATCGAGCAGGAAACGGATAAGGAAAAACAGAGTGAACCGGAAGTGAAAGAAAGCCAACTGGATGGGACTCCAGAATCTCCGGATAAAGATGCGGGCGTGGAATCTCAAAAAACAGAGGATGGAGAGGATATCGAAGCCTATTTTCAGCAGTATTTTGATGATGGATTCCGCTCCTATCCTATGGAAACCAAAGAAGCACCACCATTGGAGAATGTGGCTTCTAAAAGCATTTCCCTATGGGATCATCTCAATTGGCAGGCTGATTTGACGTTTGTTGACGAAAAAGAGAAAGAAATTGCACAGTACATCATAGGAAATATCAATGAAGATGGCTATCTCATTGTCTCTCCTGAAGAACTTGCAGTTACCATGGAGGCATCTTTAGAAAAAGTCGAGAGAATTCGAGAAAAGATAAAAAGATTTGATCCTGTGGGCGTGGCTTGCTTGTCGCTCAAAGAGACACTATTGGTACAGATGGATTATTTTGAGATCAGCGATACAACAACGAGGGCGATTGTTGAAGATTTTATCCTTCTTCTTGAGAAATCGGATTATTCTCAGATGGCCAAACAGCTTGGGATAGGACTTTCTGAATTAAAAACCCACATGGAGATCATCAAGGGATTGGATCCAGCGCCGGGGAGCAAATACAGTCAAGAGAAAACATTTTATGTTGTGCCCGATATCATTATCAAAAAGGAGGACGGAGAACATAAGATTTATCTGAACGACGAGGGATTGCCTCGATTAAAGATAAATAGTTTTTACAGAAATATGCTATCCCAGACATCAAAAGAGAACAAAGAGGCCCGTCAGTTCCTCAATGACAAGATGAAAAAAGCCTTCTGGTTTCTACGGAGCCTGGATCAAAGGAATAAAACAATATACAAAGTGGCTAAGTACATCCTTGAAAGACAGGAAGATTTTCTCGATAAGGGGATTGAGTATATCAAACCCTTGACCTTGATTGAGTTGGCACTGGAATTGGGCGTCCATGAATCCACTGTTGGACGAGTAGTAGCCAATAAATATATGATGACTTCCCGTGGTGTTTTTCCACTGAAATATTTTTTTCATAAAGCGCTATTAGGAGATTTTGGAGAAGAAATTTCTTCCCTGCGGGTTAAGGAAAGATTGAAAAAACTTGTTGAGAGTGAAGATCGGGAGTATCCCTTGAGTGATATTGAAATCGAAGAAATTCTTTCGAGAGAGAATTTTCATATTGCGCGCCGGACTGTGGCTAAGTATAGAAAACAGCTGAAGATTGAGCCTTCCCATATTAGGAAGAGAAAATATTGGATGGAGGAAAGTGAATGAAGATAAATTTTACTGCAAGACAAACCGAGATATCTCCTGATATGAAGAAGTACTGCGAGAAGAGGCTGTTGTCCATCGAAAAAGTTCTTGACTATTCTGTGGAGGCAGATCTTATCTTATCGGTTGAAAAATACAGGCACAAAGCAGAAATAAACGTAAAAACTAAAGGGATGACACTCAACTCCGTGGAGGAAACTCAAGATATGACAAGTTCTTTGAGTCTTGCCTTCGATCATATAGAGAAAAGAGTTAAAAAAGAAAGAGAAAAGCTGCGAGAAAAAAAGAGAAGAAAAATGAGACAAAGAAAAGAGGAGCCTGCTTCATCTGAGCGTGAAGAACAAAAAAAAGTCATCAGGAGTCGCAACTTTTCTCTAAAACCGATGACTCTGGATGAGGCGCTTCTTCAATTTGAAGTAAGCAAGATGGAAGTTCTTGTTTTTAGAAAATTTGACTCTGAAAAATGGGCGGTGTTGTTCCGGAGAAAAGATGGCCATTTTGGTCTTGTAGAGCCTGAATAAATAAACGAAGAGAGAGAGATGTGAAAATACAAAATTTATTACTTCAAGATATGATTCTTCCGGAGTTGGAGTCTGAAGACAGATCTGGGATTCTCAAAGAAATGGTAGCCTATTTGAAAAAGAAGGATAAAATTTCGAAAGAAAAAGATCTTTACGAAAGACTTCTTCAACGGGAAAAGCTTGGAAGTACAGCGATTGGAGAGGGAGTTGCTATTCCTCACTGCAAAATGAAGGGAACTAAAAATCCTATTGTCATGCTTGCCATTTCAAAAAAGGGGGTCAATTTCCAGTCTCTTGATGGGAATCCGTCACATATTTTTTTTCTTGTGGTTTCTTCTCCAGATAATCCAAGTTTAAACCTCCAGATTCTTGCTTCGATCGCTCATCTAGTTCGAAAATCGAGTTCTTTGCTCAAAAGAATCCTGGATACACGGAGTATTCTTTCAATATTGGACATTATTCGTGAGGAAGAAGATAAGTTAGATGAATAAAAGGAAAGACCTTCCCACTTCGATCATTATTTCCGGGGGATTGCTTCAAATGTTTGGATTAGGAGTGCTTATTATTGGGGATAGTGGAATTGGAAAGAGTGAGTGTGCCTTGGAACTCATTTCCCGAGGCCATTTGTTTGTCTCAGATGACGCGACGTGTTTTATCAACAAAAACAGTGAAGAACTGCTTGGGTCTGCGCCAGAGTTCAGCAGAAATTTCATGGAAATCCGCGGCCTGGGAATCATTAATATCAAGGAAATTTTCGGCGTTAAATCCCTTTGCAGCCAAACAAAAGTGGATCTTGTGATCCAACTCAAGAGATGGGAGAAGGGACGAGAATATGACCGCCTTGGCCTTGAGTTTCCGGATGACTATGAAGTTATCGGGCAGAAAGTGTCTCAAATCATTATACCCGTTGCCCCAGGAAGAAATATTGCGACACTCATCGAAGTCGCTTGCAAGGTTTATCTTTGCCGTCAAAACGGATATTTTGCTCCTAAGGAGCTTATACAGAGGCTGGATCAAGCATTGTCTCAAAAATCGGATACTCGAGGGCAAAAGTGAAGGATGACAGGTTTCTGATCATCACCGGAGTTTCCGGTTCAGGCAAGACGGTGACCAGTCGTTTTCTCGAAGACCTGGGGTATTACTGCATGGACAATCTCCCGTCCAAGCTCATCCCCAGTTTCGTCAAGCTTTGGAGTGACAAAGAAGTGGAAATTGGAAAGGTGGCCCTTATCGTGGATGTGCGGGAATCTGGATTTTCGTCAGAATTTGCCAAAGTCTTGAAATCCATTCGTGAGAAAATCTCTCCACGTGTTTTATTTCTAGAGACTTCTGACTCAGTCTTGATCAAAAGATTCAGTGAAAGCCGCCGGCCTCATCCCCTGTCTAAGGGAAGATCCATAATGGAAGCTGTGGCACTTGAGAGAAAACGTTTGGCCGAAATTAAGAACCTGTCCGATGAAGTCATCGACACTTCCCAAATGAGTATTTTAGAGCTAAAGAAATTATTGACACACAAGTATGCCAAAAAGCGCTCTATCAAGCTTCAAGTCATGATTGTCAGCTTCGGTCATAAATACGGAGTCCCTTTGGACTCTGACCTCGTCTTTGATACAAGATTTTTGCCTAATCCTTTTTATATAGATAATTTAAAGGATAAAACAGGAAAGAGTCCAGCTGTCAAGAACTTCATCCTCAATTCAGCAGAAACAAAGAAATATCTGGTGGAATTTCTTCGCCATATTGATTACCTCATGCCAAAATTTGTTGATGAAAGGAAGGCAAATCTGACGATTTCCATCGGATGTACCGGGGGAAAACACAGATCGGTTGTTCTGGCCGATGTTCTCAGAAATCATTTAAAAGACAACAATTATTCTGTAAGAGTGAATCACCGCGACATCAACAAATAAAGTTTATGCAAAGGATTCGAGGATTCAAGTGTTCGAGGATTCAGTTGTTTGTCTTTCTATAAAAAACTTAAGTTTCATTGATTTAAATGGTAAAATAAAATGACTCTTTATGGACATGACGCCCTCTCCTGCTCTATAGAGAAGGTGGCGAGATAATGAGGCGAATGTTTAGCGAAAAAAAATGATTGGCGGGATCATCGTTTCTCACGGCAAGTTGGCTGAAGAGCTTTTGAATGCTCTGAATATCATCCTGGGAGAAGTGGTCAATATCGATGCCATTTCTATTGGTTGGTATGACGATGTGGAAGAATCGAAGAAAAAAATTAGCCAAAGCTTGCAGGCTGTTAACAAAAAGAACGGGGTTCTTATCTTCACCGACATGTTTGGAGGAACACCGTCAAATCTCAGTTTCAGCTTCATTAAGGATAACCGAATCGAAATCATCACCGGAGTCAACCTCCCCATGCTTATTAAATTTGCCTCCCTCCAGCGAAGCAACAACCTGAAGGATGTTGCGAAAAAGGTTGTCGAGCAGGGCAGAAAAAACATCCATCTTGCGAGTGCTCTTCTGAACTCTAAAAACTGATTCAAATTACAGCCATGATCAAAAAGAAAGTCACAATTATAAATAAATTGGGCTTACATGCGAGGGCGGCGGTGAAATTTGTCAATCTTGCCAACCGATTCACTTCGTCGGTAAGGATTGAAAAGAGTGGAAATGAGATCGACGGGAAAAGTATCCTTGGGATATTGACTCTTGCGGCTGTTCAAGGTTCTGAAATTACTCTTATTATTTCAGGGAAAGACGAACAAGCGGCATTAGAGGCCTTCGTTGCTCTTATCCTAGATAGGTTTAATGAAGCAGAGTAGTTAATCATGAAATATTTTAGGCTTCGAGGAACCGGTGTTTCACCTGGAATTGCTGTTGGCGAAATCTTCCTCAAAGAAAGAGTGTTTTTTACTACACGGAAAGAGATTTTACCAAAGAATCAAATCCCGGGAGAGATGAAACGACTGAAAGCGGCCATTGGGCGGACCGGGGCGCAGCTTTTTTCATTAAAAGAAGAGATAAGAGAAAAAATTGGGGATGAGCATGCATTCATTTTTGACGCCCATATAATGATTCTCGAGGACAA
>JAUWVG010000128.1 GCA_030617525.1 Candidatus Aminicenantota bacterium
TTCGTGAGGTTCTTCACTTCTGTACAGAAAACAGCTTTAGCGGCCTGGAGTTTATGGCAGGCATTCCCGGTACAGTCGGAGGGGCGGTCTTTGGCAATGCAGGAGCGTTTGAGCAGAATATTGGGGAGTACTTGCAAAGAGCCTCCATTCTAGACTCAAATAGCAAAACAGTAGGGGTGGACAACTCACATTTTAAGTTTAGCTACAGGCACAGCGGACTCAAGGAACATCACGATATTCTCTTAAAGGCCTCTTTTATAGTCAAAAAGTCAAAAAAAGAAGACATCGCGAATAAAATCCAGGGAATTCTGGAAATAAGGAGGGATAATCATCCTCCTTGGGATACGGCCTGTGCAGGAAGTTATTTCAAAAATCCCATTCTTCCCGATGGAACTAAGATTCCTGCAGCTAAACTTCTCGATAAGGTTGGAGCCAAGGGGCAAAAAGTTGGCGGTGCTTCCGTCTATGAATTTCATGCCAATTTTATTATCAATACGGAAAATGCGACAGCCCGGGACGTTAGGGATTTAGCCTCTGAGCTCAAACGACGGGTTCAGGAGGAATTTGGGATTAGGCTGGAGGAGGAAGTTATCTATCTTCCAGAATTCGGAACAACTCTTTGATCTTCTGTGCTGTCAATGTCTTTTCTTCCTTAGCCATTTCAAGGGCTCTGACTGCCAGCTGTCTGTAAACATCTTTTACACCGGGAATTTTATTGAGGGCACCTAAGTGTGCTTTGACGGTTTGTCCATCCCCCCGTATGATCGGGCCGGTCAGTGCGGATCGGATGCGGCTGTCCAAAATATTGTTTAGCGTGCCCTCCAGCAGAGGATGCAGAATTTGGACGGCTTTCTCTTCACTGAGACCGGAGGATTTAAGGAGAGCCACGGCCGAATCAAGAAGGACGACAAAAAAATTAGAGGTCATGCTGAAGGCTGCATGGAACATTGGTTTATCCTCAGGTGGGATCTGAATAGAACGACCTCCAAGATCGTGTACGATATTTTTGGCTGTAAAAACGGCTTCTTCCTGGCCTTCCAGGCCGAAATAAACATTGTGGAGGATGCTTGGCGCCGCATGTTTAAAAGAGAAAGATTGTATAGGATGGAGAGATGCTGTCGAGGCCCCTTTTGTCCTCAGGGGGCTAAGAACCTCTGACGGAAGGAGTCCACTGCAGTGGAACACGGTTTTTTCTTGCCAGATAATATCAGAGAAGTCCAGCTCTTGGACAATGTCCGTAATCCTGTCATCCGGCACTGTTATAAAAAGAATCTCTCCATTTTTGGCCGTTTGAATGTTGTTTTTTGAGGGTTCACCCTTTCCGATGATACGCTGGCTTTCTTTGGCTTCTGTGAGAGTCAAACAGGACAGAGATTTGATGGTGTAACCGGCCTCAACCAGAGCGCTTCCGAGTGATGTCCCGACCTTTCCTGCACCGATGATTGAAAAGCGTTTCATTTTTTTGTCTTAAAAATATTCATCCAGTTGTGAACATCAAGGGGGGAGGGGAATGTGACATGTTTTTCGTTGGCCTTAAGTTTTTTGTGTTCCTTTAATGTGGCTTTGAGCAGCCGGTTGAAGTCTTTGCAGTCCATTTTTTTTGCGCCGTTCAGCCTGGCAAAATTCTTGATCTCTCTGTCGGAACTGACCACAAAGAACTGCCGTCGATCCGTCTGTTTCAAGATGATGTCCATGATGACAGCATCGGCATTTCTGCCGATTTCAGGATAGAGTACAGAGAGCTTATTTTCCGGGAATATCCTGTCTGTAATGTTTGGGTCAGGGGGGCCGTCAAATACGAGATAAATCCTGGTGTTTTTGATTTCCTGGAAGGCCAGCAGTCTTCCGATCAATGTGTATCGGCTCTGCGGGTTCCTGAGTTCGGACAAAGCGATAAATCCAATAAAATTATTTCCGTCGATGAGATAAGGCATTGAATTGGATGAGGGTCCCTAATATAGGGTCTTCTCCCGATTAGTTGTTGCTGTTAATGTAAAGGATTCAAGGGTTCTAGGGTTCGAGGATTCAAGTGTTTTTTTTAACGATTTAATAAGAGTTTCAACAATTCTCTTCCAAACTTTCAAATCTTCATAATTTTTTAGGCAAATCACTTGACTCCTTTCTTTATGATTTATAATCATTTCACTCGAATCCCTGACTCCTTGATCCTTAGACTCTTTCTTCATAATTCTTAAGCAAGGCACTCGAATCCTTGACCCCTTGAATCCTTATTTCCTAATTAATAACTGCCTTTAAAGCACGTATGTCTCTCCAGGCTTGAGGATGATGACTTCGGCCGCATCTCCAACTTTTTGCTTGAATTCTTCCGGATCGACTTCGACAATGGGGAATGTTCCATAATGAATAGGGATCACTTTTTTGGTTTGAGTGAATTCGACCGCCTTTGCCGCAGACGCCGCTCCCATAGTATACCTGTCTCCGATTGGAAGCAGGCTCAGATCGGGATGAAAAAACTCTCCGATGAGTTTCATATCATAGGTCAATCCCGTGTCGCCGGCATGATAGATATTTTTTCCATCAAGCTCGATGACGACTCCGGCCGGGTCTCCTCTGTCGCAGGAATGAAGAGCCTGAACCATGTGGACGATGACACCATTGTTTTCGACCGTGCCGCCGATGTTCATCCCCTCGGTTGTGATGCCTTCAGCCTCAGCCACACCGGCAATCTCATGGATACAGAAGAGGACGGCGCCTGTTTGTTTTGCGATTGCAAAGGAATCTCCGAGATGATCTCCGTGGTCGTGTGTGACCACGACGGCATCCGCTTCGGTTATACTGTCGGGAGTTGTCGAAGCTGCCGGGTTTCCTGTTAGAAAAGGATCGATGATAACTGTTTTTGAGCCTTTGATTTTGACCGCGGAATGTCCGAGCCAAGTGATGTCCATGGGTTTACCTCCTTATTTATTATCCAGGGGGCCAGGTCATTGGTCGCCCTCCAAATAGATGGAAATGTATATGGAAGACTTCTTGACCTGAGTCTTTCTCTGTGTTGAGGACTATTCTGTAGCCACGGTCTTTAATGCCCTTTTCGCTGGCGATATCTCTGGCTTTAGTGAATATATGGCCGACCAAATGTTGCTTATCCTCCGGGAGTGCGTTGAGAGAGGCAAAGTGGTCTTTTGGGATAAGAAGGATATGAATAGGAGCTTGAGGCTTAATGTCCTCAAAAGCGAGAATATGTTCGTCTTCATAGACAATCCGGGCGGGTATTTCTTTGTTTATGATTTTACAAAATATGCAGGTGTCCATATTTAAGAATCCTAGTCGGTGATTCTTTCCATGTGGGCTCCCAGGGATCTGAGCTTTTCTTCGATTCTCTCATATCCCCTTTCGAGATGTTCGGAATCAAAGATAAGAGTTTCTCCATTGGCGATGAGACCGGCCAGCACAAGAGAGGCAGAGGCTCTAAGATCCATGGCGATGACTTCGGCACCCGATAACGGTGTGTTTCCTTTTACAATGGCCTTGTCTCCCTGGACTTCGATATTAGCCCCCAAACGAAGCAGTTCATTGACATGGGAGAACCGCCTGTCAAAGATCGTTTCTGTGATGATGGATGTGCCCTCGGCCTGTGTCATGAGAACTGAAAATTGAGCCTGCATGTCTGTGGGAAATCCGGGATAGGAAGACGTTGTGATATCTTGAGGTTTGAGGTTGGGTGTCCCTTTAACCCGGAGGGAATGGCTGTTGATGGACTCAATGGAAACTCCGGAAAATCTTAATTTTTCGATCAATGTTTCGAGATGGTCTGGACGTGTATGGGTAAGAATGATATCGCCCTGGGTAAGAGCACAGGCAATGAGATACGTTCCGGCTTCGATTCTGTCTGGGATGATTTCGTGTGCGGCTCCACCCAACTCATCGACACCTTTGATCCGGATCGTTTCTTCGCCGATCCCGTCAATTTTTGCGCCCATTTTTACGAGAAGCTCACAGAGATTGGCCACTTCTGGCTCTAGAGCACAATTTTTCAGGACGGTTTCTCCCTTTGCCAGGGAAGCGGCCATAACAAGATTTTCGGCGCCGCCGACAGTCTTTTTTTCGAAAATGACCTCTGCCCCCCGGAGTGATTTGGCTTCAGCCCGGATATAACCGTGTTCCAGAGTGATGTCTGCTCCCAATCTTTCCAACCCGTGAATGTGAAGATCTGTGGGGCGGGGTCCGATTGCGCATCCTCCCGGCAAGGAAACAATGGCTTTTCCGTGGCGCGCCAGTAGAGGCCCGAGAACGAGGATGGATGCCCTCATGGCACGGACCAGCTCATAGGAGGCTTCCTCTGATTGGATTTTGGGGACCTGGATCGATAGAGAATTTCCATTGAGGTCGTAATCTGCGCCGAGTTCTTTGACCAGAGTGAGGATGGTGAACACGTCTTTGACGAGCGGGATGTTTTCCAGTGCGAGTTTTTCTTCAGTCAGAAGCGATGCGGCGATGGCCGGCAGAACGGCATTTTTGGCTCCACTTATCCGGATTTCACCCCTAAGCCGCAGGTTCTGGTTCCCAAGGATTCGAATCTTATCCATCGCCATCATTCTAGACTATTGCCCCTCAAAATTCAATTCAAAATCATAAGAGATAAGGATTAGAAGAGAGGATTAAGGGGTAAGGAGTAAGGATTAGAAGAGAGGATTAAGGATTAAGAAGAATAAGAAAGGATTCAAGGATTCGAGGGGTCAAGGATTCGAGGGGAAGACTTAAGCAGAATAAGAAAGGATTCAAGGGTTCGAGGGTTCAAGGATTCGAGGGGAAGACTTAAGAAGAATAAGAAAGGATTAAGGGGTAAGGGGTAAGGATTAGAAGAGAGGATTAAGGATTAAGCAGAATAAGAAAGGATTCAAGGATTCGAGGGTTCAAGGATTCGAGTAAAAAATGCTGAAGAATTATGAAGAAGGGTTGATTACAGATATTTATTTATCACATTCCTTAATCTTTGAACACCCTGAACAACCTGTTTTTTGGAGGGGAAAGAAAAATTCAGCCGCATTTTGTTGAATTGTTCATATTCCCTGGGAAAAAAGAGTTCACCAGGCACAAACGCGACTTTTTCTTTTATGGCGGCATGGAAGAGCTCCATGGTATTTATGTGCTTCGGGACTGTCATCCACAGAAAGAGGCCGCCCTCCGAGACTGTCCAATGGACCTCCTTCAAATCTGAAAAAAACTCATTTAAAGTCTCAAGGAAAAAATCGAGTTTTTCTGAGTAAAAAGCTCTGGCTTTTCTGAAATGTTTGTCCAGATCGTATTCGCGAAGGAAAGCCGTGCAGATGTCCTGGTTGAGTTTGGGTGTATTGAGAATATTTGCTCCCTTGATGAAGGAAAACTTTTTAATGACTTCTGGAGGCCCGATATTGAAACCGACTCTCAATCCCGGATTGAATATTTTGGAAAAAGTGAAAATACCGATAACATTTCCCCTATTGTTATCGAGAGTGTATAGGGAGGGGATATCTTGGCCTCTGTACCGGAGTTCCCGGTAAGGGCTGTCTTCAACGATCGGGATTTTATACTCCTCGCCTAAAGCAAGGAGCTCTTTTCTCTTTGTCAGGCTCATTGTGATACCCGAAGGATTCTGGAAATCAGGAATAACATAGATAAATTTGGGAAATATTCCTTTTTGTAAAAGATCATTGATCCCGTCTCTCATTCCTGCGATGTCCGATCCATCTTCCTGGATATCCTTGGCAAAGTATCGGGGAGCTTCCATCTCGAAGGCGGCCAAGGCACCTCCAAAAGTGGGAAGGTCGCAGATTATCGTGTCCCCGGGTTCTAAAAACAAGCGGCCGACGAGATCCAGGCCATGCTGGCCGGATGTCGTGATCATGATGTTTTCCGGGGCAATATGGATATGGTCTCTTTTGAGATAGTCGATCACTGCCAGCAGCAGATCCTTTTCGCCTTGAACCGGCGAATACTGCAGTACTTGATCAGAATTATTGTCCAGGATTCTCTGCTGCGTTGTCCGGACAAGCTCGACGGGAAAAAGCTCTGCACTGGGCATGCCGGCCGCAAAGGAGATGATTTCAGGATTATCCATGTATTTTAACATTTTTCCGATGTTGTATCCTTCAAAGGACCGCATGATTTCTGTAAAGAGGTGTTCCATGATTTCAGCTCGTTTTTATTTTGTAGCGGTCGTTCGTGTCGAACATATCGATCACATAGACACGTGTCAGAAATTTTGCCGAATGTTCGACGCCTTCCGGGATAAAATACCAGTCTCCTTTCTGGTATAACTTTGTTTCTCCCGAGATGGTGAATTCCATCTTTCCGTCAAGCACAAGTCCCCATTGTGCGCAGTGGGTATGCGGCGGAATTTCCCCTATTGGCTGAAGGTCAAAAAAAACAACTTGCTTTCCTTCGCTTTGGAGGAGCCAGCCCCTGATACCTTCGATTGGGATGTCGATTTCGGGAAGCCCTCTGATCATTTCGGGATAGGGGGTTCCATCCCATTTGTTCATGTAGTCTTTCATGTTGTCCTTCCTTTTAATATAAAGCCTTGATGAGTCCGCCATCAATCTGGAGAGCCGTGCCTGTGATGTATCCGGCTTGTTGGGATGCCAAAAATGCCACGGTTGCTCCGAACTCTTCGGGGGCAGCAAACCGTCCTGCAGGAATTAAAAGTTCTATTTTTTTATAGAAGTCTTCAACCGTTCC
>JAUWVG010000279.1 GCA_030617525.1 Candidatus Aminicenantota bacterium
GCCTGGCTTTGAATAAATGGGGACAGTCCCTAATTAATAAATGGGGACTGTCCCCATTTATTAATTAGGGACTGTCCCCATTTATTCAAAGCCAGGCCCCGATTTATCTTCGCGTTATCAGCGGGTGGTTTTCTTGAGATACTTCAGGAATTCAGCGTCGGTGGACAGAAGAAGGATGGTCTCCTTATCCATGATGATTCGGTAAGTTTCCAAGGTCCGCATGAATTGGTAGAATTCCGGATCCAGGTTATAGGCAGCGGCATAAATTCTTGTTGCTTCGGCGTCTGCCGTTCCCTTGATTTCCTGAGCAGTCTTGTAAGCTTCGGACTGGATCCTTTTGAGTTCTCGCTCTTTTTCACCGCGAATTTCGGCACTCCTTCCGTCTCCTTCCGAGCGGTATCTGGCGGCGATTCTCTGGCGTTCGGCGATCATACGGTCAAAGACTTCCTGGCGGACTTCCTCGATATAATTGATGCGTTTGATCCTCACATCCTTGAGTTCGATTCCGAATTGTGGAGTGATTAGTGAAGAGGCTGCCAAAATAATTTCGCTGATTTTTTCTCGTCCTGTTTCAATTTCAGTGACTTCCTCTCTCTCGGTTAAGATGCCGGCCTCTTCTGTGACTTCAAACGGTCGATTCGAGGATCGGACAACCTCTTCCAGATCATAGTTGGCGATGGCGTTTCGTGTCTCTCCATCAATGATGTCGTCCAACCGGGAATGAGCTCCTCGTTCATCTCTCACCCTCTGGAAAAAGGTGAGGGGATCACTGATCCTCCAGCGGGCATAGGTGTCGATCCATATGAATTTTTTATCCCTTGTGGGAATCTGGTTGGCATCTCCATTCCACTCCAGCCAGCGTTTTTCGAAATAGTTGGTTGTTTGGATAAAAGGCACTTTGATGTGTAAACCAGGTTTGGTCACGGTGTCGCCGATTGGCTTACCGAATTGAAGGATGATCACCTGGTTTGTTTCCCTTATGATATACGTTGCATCAAGGACGACGATGATGAGTCCCACAATCAAGGCCAGCATGAGGATGAGTTTTGTCTGTTTGTTCATGTTCATTTTTTCACCTCCTCACCCAAATTGAGTAGAGGCACGATATTCTGTAGTTTTTCATCAACGATAATTTTTTTGTACACCTTGGGAAGGATTTCGGCTATGGCTTCTAAATAAAGGCGTTTTCTCGTGACAAGCGGTGCCCGTGAGTATTCCCGGTAGATGGCCCTGAACCGGGTCGCATCTCCCTGGGCATTGTTGATCCGTTCCATGGCGTATCCTTCTGCGGCTTGAATCATTTGTTTGGCTTCACCCTCAGCTTTAGGAATTTCCTGGTTGTACTCAGACCAGGCCTGGTTGATCTTTGTCTCTTTTTCCTGGACAGATTCGTTGACTTCGTTAAACGAGGGTTTGACAGGATCCGGGGGATTGACATCCTGGAAAATCAGTTGATTAACCTCAAGCCCGATTTCGTAGAGATCACACAGGCGTTGGAGTTCTTCTTTGGCTTCTATGGCAATTCTTGCTCGTCCTACTGTGATGACTTCATCAACTGAGTTATCGCCCACATATTTTCTGACGACCGCCTCGTTCATGAACTGGAAGGTGGCTTCGGCATCCCTCAACTTAAACAGGTAGTTGTACGGATCCTTGATTTTGTACTGGACGATCCATTCGACGATAGCGACGTTTAGATCCCCTGTAAGCATCTGGGCTTCTTCCAGCGATTCTCGAGTGACGGCATATTCTGTGCGGATGCCGGCACTGGTGGTTCGGAACCCAAATTCCAGCTTCAACTGTCTTTCGACAGGAACTTTTATGAGCTCTTCCACTCCGGGAATTTTCAGATGAAGTCCTGGATTCGACATCCGGGCATATTTGCCGAATTGGAGAATGACACCCACCTCCTCAGGATTGATCTGGTAGAATGATCCTGCAAGGACAATAATAGCAACAATGGCGATTACAATAAGCTTGATCGTTCTCGGTTTCAATTGAGGGAGCTTAATGTCAAGTTTTGGGAAATCACCGTTTGTATTGTGTTCGTCCTTTCTCTATGAAATAAAATTTTATAATATCACAGAAGTTATTGAGAAGCTAGAAATGCTCTAACATCGCAAGCATTCCCATTTCCGTGATTTCAAGAATGAGTACGGATTTCTCCATCATCTTCCCAGAACTCTAAAAAAATCGTGGAAATGAGGAAGCTTTCCTACAGGAAAATAAAGTTGCGTTAGAGGAGGAATACTGCTACATTTAGGCTTTCCTTTTTTGGCATGAAACTATCAGATTAGTTGGAGGATAGACAATGAAGAAAGTTCTTTTATGGGGATTGGCATTTCTCATCACGGCTGGATCTGCTGTCTACCAGAGAATGACAGGGCCAACATATGCCATAAATGGCAGAGCGCAGCTCGGCGGTTCAGTCATCTCATTCGCTCTGGAAACAACCCATGAGACAATCGGAGATTATGAAATAAAAATCGATGCGCCAGACTCTGAGATGGGCGGATACATCCAGTTTAAAAGGTTCAAAACCGACGATCCCTGGACAAATATTCAAATGGAAAGAGAGGAGGATTCCCTCACAGCCTCCCTCCCTCAGCAGCCATCCTCGGGGAAACTCGCCTACAAAGTGTTTCTCTCCTACAGGGGAGAAGAAGTTTCGCTTACCGACGAACAAGAGGTTGTCATTCGGTTTAAGGACGTGGTTCCGGATACAGTCCTTTTATTCCACATCATAATCATGTTTTCAGCCATGCTGTTTTCCACGCGGACAGGAATAGAGGCTCTCCGTAAGGAAGGGAATACGAGGAAACTCACCCTCTGGACAGCGGGGCTTATGTTTGTCGGAGGAATGATCCTAGGCCCTCTCGTTCAAAAGTTTGCATTCGGGGAATGGTGGACAGGATTCCCGTTTGGCTTTGACTTGACAGACAACAAAACACTTATAGCCATGATAGTCTGGGCCATCGCTGTGATTGCCGGACGAAAGAGAAAACAGGCAAAAGGCTGGGTTCTCGCTGCATCGATAGTAACGCTTGTGATTTTCCTTATTCCACACAGTCTCCTGGGTTCAGAATTGGATTATTCTCAGATTGAAAATCAGGTCCCCCAGACGATTGCCCTTTTAATACCAAAATTTTAAATTACTATTTTTGGTTCTTCTCCCAAGCAGTTTATGCAAAGGATTCGAAGATTCAAGGATTCAAGGGTTCGAGTGTTTTTTTTCTAACGATTTAATTTATCAGTCTCAATATAATCCAGGTTTCTATCTCACTCTTTGATTCTTAATTCTTTAAAATTCTTAAATATTTTTTGCTCGAATCCTTGACCCCTAGACCCCTTGAATCCTTAAAATTCTACCAACTCATTTTGAGTTGATCCCTTTTTGTGTCCCTCAATCGATCCTGAATTTTACAGCCACAATCGTGACAATGGGGATAGAAATTCCGTTCCTATATATAGGTTGATATTTCCACTGTTCTACGGCATCGATAGCAGCCTGATTAAGAATTGTACTGTCACTCTTGAGAACTGTAACGCTGCTGACATTCCCCTCTGTATCGGTCCTTAATCTCATCATTACGATGCCCTCAATTCCTGCACGCCGGGCCCTTTCAGGATAGACCGGCTCCACTTGATAAATGATTTCGGGCCTTATTAAAGGAGTTTTTTCTGCCGGCACACTCTCTCTATCCCTGTCATTCATTCCTTGTGAAAGTTGGAACCTGACAGTGACGTTAAAAAGGATGGGATACCGTCTCCCTCTTGAATAGAAAGGTTGGTACCGCCACTGCTTGACAGCTTCGATTGCAGCCCTGGTTAGAAGAGGGTCCTTACTAATGGCCACCTTAACCTGGTCCACACGCCCATCTTCATCGGTTCGGACATTGAGGATGACAACACCCTCAACCCTTGCTCTTCTGGCCTGTTCGGGATAAATGGGATCGACCTTATTGGTAAGTTCCGGTGGTTTTGTTTCCCCTACAGCCTTAATCGCCCCTCTCTCCAGTTCTTCGATAGAGATACCTCCTGCACCTCCAACAACTATTGCCTCAGATTCGGCCAGGACCTGTTTTGGTATCCCAAGAGACAAGAAGTAAGGTTTTTCCTGTTTATCGTTAAAGCCGAATACGACAGACTTTTTCCTGGGGAGCTGAACTTGCGTGTCGAGCAGACTGTTTTTATCTTCTTTGGTTTGCTCGTAGACTTCCAATCTGTACTGACGTTTCCGTTTACGTACTGACTGATGAATGATAACAATGTATTCGGTCTCGTTGATCCGGAATGTGTGCTTGATTTGGTCTTTATTTTTCGTGCCCAATTTCAAGTCAGCTTCAGTGATCAGATGCACATTTTTTAAATTAAATACTTTCTTTATCTGTTCCTGCTCTTCCGACAGTATTGAGTTAGTTCTTATACGTGCCATATTTGTGGAATGAAGATAAGAAGACGTCACAAAAACCGGAGGATCCTCCATACCT
>JAUWVG010000460.1 GCA_030617525.1 Candidatus Aminicenantota bacterium
GGGATCTTGGGATCCTCAAGAGAAACAATGCCGAAGGGAAATCTTGGAAGAAAAGTGGCCTGTTTAAACCTCGGCAGGCCGTAGCTGCTTCCCGATGCTCCGTTGCCCGTCCCCGCGGATCCGAAGATTTTCCAGCCGGGAACGGGCCCCTCCAGAACTCTGGCCGCATTCATATCTTCCTTGATGGAAATGGCGGCAAAAATACAGGGCTCGTTGAAGAACTGAAACGTGTTCCGGACCGATACATGGGAAATGGCTCCTGTGCCTTCAAGGCAGAACATTCCTGCGCCGATGCCGCCGATGGGAAAGGCCACACGGTTGAGATGAGGACCGGAATAGGAACCGTTATAAATTCTTTCATCCAATCCCCTCTGAACAGTTTGGCAGGTTGAAAGTCCTAAAGAAAAAACTACAAAAATAAAAAGTGCCAAAAAATAGTTTATCTTTGTCATCGTTAATCTCCTGAGAAACGAAAGAAGGTGCTTATCAATAAAACGGAGTTCCCCTTGCTTATATCATAGGCCAAAAAGACGGTCAACGAGCGGAAATGCTTATTGTGTCCCAAAACCACAATGCAAAAAAATTCGCATTTTTTTTCTTTAATAATAAGTAGTAGTACGTCTTTCCCAATTCTTTACTGAGCTGGACAGCCTTTTCCCAGGAATCGATGGCTTTGTCCACATTGACATACATGGCTAGTCCATCCAGAACAGCAGCCGCTTTGGGCGCAAGTTTTTCAAACAGGATTCCCGTGTCTATACACAGAATTATCCAGACGCTTAAGTCCCGTTTCTAAAACCTGAGACACAATAGATAAATCCCACCCAGCAGGACCAGGATTCCACATATTTTCCTGATGATCGAAATTCCTTTTGATCGTTTATCCCATTTAGTGATTTTCTGAACCATTCTTGTACTTGTCCCTGCAGCAATGATCACAGCACAGTGCCCTAGTGCAAAGGCAGTCATTAAAATCAGGCCATAGGGAAGATTCTTTGCCGTCATGTTGAATACTATGCCAAGCATGGGGGCCATAAATGCAAATGTGCAGGGTCCTAGCGCGAGTCCGAATACCAGTCCTAAGGAAAAAACAGAGAGATACCCTTTCCGCTGAGACTTTAATATGCTTAAACTGGGAAAGTTTAGAGGAAGAATTCCAAGTAGGTTTAATCCAAATATTAGAAAAACCATTGCGACGACATAATTGCCTATTTTCCCCACATCTCCCAAGAGCCGTCCAGCCAACGCTGTAATTCCTCCAAGGACCGCGATAGATAAAAGGATTCCAATAGAAAAGATAGTGGACAGGTGAAAGGCTTTTTTTGTGGATAATTCTCTTTGATTACTGAGATAGCCAATTATTAAGGGGATACTGGTGAGATGACAGGGACTCAATATAATGCTGAGGATTCCCCAAATAAATGATGCTCCTATTGCGATTAAAGGGGCACCCTCTATGGCTTGAGAGAGAGCTGAGAATAATCTCATCTATAGAATGCTTTTATCCTTTAACATCTTGATGATGTTTTCTTTTGCATAGAATCCCACATGCCGAAATATTTCTTCACCGTTCTTATCGATGAAGACCTGAGTCGGGATCATTTGTACGCCATATTTTTTCGCATATTCAGGAGTTTTCCAGACATCGTAAAAAACCACTTGAATCGTGTCTTTATACTCTTGAGCAATTTCATGCATGACCGGTTTCATGGCTTTACAAGGTATGCATTTGTCTGCTCCGAGTTCAATAAATGTTACTTGGTGTTTTGAGAAGTCTAGCTGCTTATCGCTGATAATAAGATTTTTCTCACTGTCAACCGTTTGTTTGATTTTTGGGCTATCGAGTTGTTCTCCGCTATTTTGGGAGCAGAATAAGGTGCTGAATATAAGGATCAGTAGAGTGATAACTACTTTTTTCATGTCAGTCTAAAAAGTGCGGCTTGGACGACTATTGCAATATTTTCGTCTGTAACAGGAGCTTTTCCCTTTTCTAAACCCAGATTTGTGACTTTAATGTGTTCGAATTCTGTAAATCCTGCCTCTTCCAGAGTGAGCTTGGTGCAGTCAAGAGGGCAGCCATCGATAGCCAGGATTTTTTCGGTTTCTTCTGTGGTCTTTAGAATTCCCGCGACACGTCCTCCTATCCCGGCAAGACAGTACATCTTACCTGCCCCTTCAACGGTGAGCTTTCTGGCCGATATGTCCGCAATGGCACCCACATCCGCAGCTCCTGAACATGCGAAGATTAAGGTAGGAGCAGCACTACAAACATTTTCCTTGTTGTCTCCCATTATTTCCTCCTTTGAAAATTTATAAAAATAGTTTCATGAGATGATTTTTTTTATTTCTTCAGGACTTAGTACCTTTCCCACACTCTTAACCTCATTTTCAACCGCAAGAGCAGGAGTCATCATAACGCCAAACTTCATGATTTCGTTGATATCCGTCACTTTGATTATTTCGTAATCACCGTCCAGTTCCTTTACGGCGTTTTCCGCATTTTCCGTTAGTTTTTTGCACTTTGGACAACCAGTACCCAAGATTTGGATTTTTGCCATTTTTTTCATCCTCCTTGAATTAAAAAAATGTTCCGTATATCAAACCGGCTATTGTTGATAGCAAAATAACAAGCGAGACAAACACAATCGTTTTTTTCGTCCCCATGACGCTGCGAATCACCAGCATGTTGGGAAGACTTAAGGCGGGACCGGCAAGGAGAAGCGCCAAAGCAGGCCCTTGTCCCATGCCATTTCCGATGAGTCCCTGGAGTATGGGAACCTCTGTAAGAGTAGCAAAATACATAAAAGCACCGGCTATTGAAGCGAATAGGTTCGACAAAATGGAGTTTCCTCCCACTGCAGAACTCACCCACTCGGATGGAATCAGTCCTTCATGTCCTGGACGTCCAAGCAGCAA
>JAUWVG010000484.1 GCA_030617525.1 Candidatus Aminicenantota bacterium
AATGTCTATGTTTTTTCAACACAAACAATATCATAGTTTCACTTTGCTTTTCTTGCGAAGCGCTCTGAATATTACTATTTCCATGTCCTTTCTATTCATAATCGACATTTTTTTCCTCAAGGAGGCGAGCCAATTTCACCGTATCTGCTTTGTTGCGACGGATTTGCGGTGAAGGACCACAGCTTCATCCGCCGCGCCTCGCATCTACGGCAACCTTGACTCGTGAATAATCCAGGTTAACAAGGTTGTTATGCTAAATTTCGAATATTTTTACCGTTTTCCGGTCATCCTATTCCTTCTTGTTATCCTCTCTCTTTTTTCCTTTGCTCAGGAAAACACAAAAACCAAGCAGTTTGAACTCGAAAACGGATTAAAAGTCTTTCTCTATGAAAGACATTCCGTTCCGCTGATCAACTTTGCTTTTGCCGTCAACTGCGGCTCAAAAGATGAAACGGAGAAAACGAGCGGAATTGTCCACATCCTCGAGCATTATATTATGTTCAGAGGGACGGAATTCAGGAGTGGGGATCAGTTGGCTCAGGATATAAGAGAGAACGGGGCCTATTTTAATGCGCACACCAGCCGGGACCTGGCTTATTTTGAGATGACTCTTCCGTCTGAGAATGGGGATTTTGGCCTCAACCTGCAGAAAGAAATCCTCTTCAATCTCAAACTCACTCAGGAGGAGCTGGATGACGAAAAGGAAGTCATTCTTGAAGAGATAAACAAAATTTATGATGATCCCATGAGGTATGCCACGGCATTGGCCTACCAAAATCTTTTTGTGGGCCATCCCTATCAAAATCCCGTGTATGGGAACTTAGATTCCATAAAGAAATTAACTGTGGATCAGGTGCAGGAATTCTATTCTCGTTTTTTTGTCCCAAAAAATTCCGCTCTGGTTGTTCTTGGGGATTTTGATCTTCCTGAAATGGAAAAAAAAATCAGAGATCTTTATGGGGATCTGACAAACGAAAATTTTGTTGAAGTAGAATTTGAAAATGTGCTTTCCCTCTCCGATACAATTCGCATCGAAAAGGAAATGGATGTCAATCTGGGATATTTAGTGATTGGCATGCTGGGGCCCGACTATAACAGTCCGGATCAATACAGCATTGACCTTCTGTCAGAAATTCTTGGCCGAGGTGTGAATCCCTTGCTCTACAAGCCATTGAGTCAGAGACGTCTTTACGCAAACTCTCTATCTATGAGCTTCGGGGCCTATGTTTACGGCGGAGCGATTTTTATCAATGTCTCTATAGATCCCAAGAATATCAATACTGCAGAGAAAGAGATCATCAAGTACTTAAAGTCTGTGAGAAAAGAAAGTTTTTCAAAAGATGATTTTGTGGGAGAAAGCCAATTCTATGCCATGGATTATTTAGAAAATGCAAAAAACCAGATCAAATTCAGAGCCCATGAATCTCAAGAGGAAGGCCTGTCTGTGGCCTTGACTCTTGCCAGGCATTTGCTTATGAAAAAATCATCCGAAGGCAGTAGCTACCTGGAAAATATCGATAAACTTACATCCTCCGATCTCCGGAAATCCGCGGGCAATTATTTGGGTGCGGGGCGCTATGTCATCGTAAGTATAACGCCTCCGAAAAAATAGATTTGATATGAAAGCCAAAAAAACTGTTGTCCTATCCATCCTGATAGGCTGCTTGTGTCTATGGAGTTTTGGGGATTTTCTTCCTCCGCAGACGAATCTTGTAAAGAGCCGGAAAGCGTCCCATTTTTTCCTTTCCAATGGATTAAATGTTATCTATCAGTACAATCCGGCATCGGAAGTGACTGTTATGCAGTTCCTTATCAAGGGCGGGAAAATAGCAGAACCTCAGGGAAAAGATGGATTAGCCATGATGATGACGCGGTTAAGTTTAGAAATTCCCGACCGAACCACGCTTCAAAAAATAATGACTCAGGCTACACAGATCAATATGACCAGCAGCATGGACTATTCTTTATTAAGCATTGCCTCTCTCTCTGAACATTTTGATGGAACCATACATCTGCTCTCAAAGATTCTTCTCAAACCTCTCTTTTCCTCCATCCGGATTGACAGCGTTAAAAAAGCGATGAACCGTTCGCGGGAGTTCCGGCAGGAAGATCCTCTTCAATTGGCACATGTAAGAGCCCGGGAAGTCTTTTATGCCGGTACAGCCTATTCCGGCTCTATCTACGGACAGGAAGACACATTGAAGTCCATTAGGAAAAGGGATGTTGATAATTTTTATAAGACTCGTTTTACCGCAAAAAATACAGCTATTTTTGTGTCTTCAGATCTGGACGAGGGCACGATACAAGGAATTCTCGAAGAGCATTTTAAAGATATCCCGGAAGGAATGGCGATTGAAAACGTGGGACTACTTCAAGCTTTGCTCCCTGAGGAACGATCCATTTATATTGAAAAAGAAACCCAACAAAACCTCATCTTGTTTGCTTATCCTCTCCCGAAATTATCGGAAGACAGCTATGTGCTTTCAAGCCTGTTGGATAGTCTTATAGGCAAAGGTGTCAACTCAATACTCTGGCCCCTGAGAGTTAAAGAAAAACTTGCGTATAATGTGAGCTCACGCCTCTCTCTTTCTACAGAGGGAGGATTATTTGAGGTTTATCTTGAGACTGATAAAAAGAAATCAGATGCCGCCCGTGAAGCTCTGAAGGGGATTCTCGATAACCTGATTAAAGAGGGTGTGACCGAAAAAGTACATGCAGCAAATCTTGCTTATTA
>JAUWVG010000344.1 GCA_030617525.1 Candidatus Aminicenantota bacterium
AAATAACGTAGACGAAATCTGAAGATGATGGAAAAAGCGACATCCGAGGATTTAGCCTTACCGAGTTGTTCATCGAGAAGAAGAATTAGGGCCAGGCCTTCCAAACATGAAAAACTTTCTACAGAATTCAATTAATATGGAGAAAGTTATTCATGTTTGGAAGTCATGGCCCTTATTCTTCAGTGTATGTCTGAGCATGGTATGGATTAAGAAAAGTGGTACGCATCTTCTTGGAAATTCTCTCTTTAGTGAGCAAGGTTTACGCGCGGAGTTACGGAGGCGCCGAGAGGAACAATGAGGGAATGGCGTTAAAAATCCGAGTGGAGCGCTTCCACCTTTTCAGATTTCTTTTCCATTATTTCTAATCATTTTTTTGAACTCGTTCTTAAAATCACGAAAATGTGGATGCGTCCCTTGTGGCGCACCTGCAGTTGAGCCGGATGGACGTCTTGTCTCTGTCTCCACTCGCACATTCTTAATGCGGTGGAGGCAGAACGCCCATAAGGGTTCCTCTCCGACTTTAAGATAGAATGAGATCATGTATCATCCGTTGGTTTTCCTCGAGGATGTAACTTTTTTAAGGTTTACTTGGTTAATAATGTATGGTATAAATATTTGAGTAGAAATGGCTGTGAATTCTAGTTATGCCGATAAAAAAAATATATAAACCCGTACTTTTTACACTTCTCATTCTTGACCTTTTCCTTTTGAGTGCAGTGGCCTCTTTTCGTCTCACTCTGGCCGGGGAAGTTGTCAATCTCCCGAATCTCATTAATAAGACATTTGATGAGGTCAAGTCTGATCTCGCGGAAAAAAAATTGACTGTCGTTCAGAGCGGATACCAGCTGCACCACAGCATCGAAAAGGGAAGAATTGTCTATCAAGATCCTTCGGCAAATTCAAAACTAAAACTTAATGGTGTCGTCAAGGTCATTCTGAGTTCAGGGAAAGAAAAGGTGGCTGTCCCTCGACTCGTGAATAAGATGGAACAATCGATCAATCCTCTTTTAAGGGAGGCGGGCTTACGCAGGGGAAAAATATCTCATATTTACACACCCAAACATGCTGCGGGACGGATTGTGTCCCAGTATCCTCCGGCCGATGCTGAAGTTGGCAGAGAATCCCGAGTCAGCCTTTTGGTCAGCCAGGGAAAAAATGAAGATATCTATATTATGCCCGATCTATTAGGGAGGTGGGCTGAGCCCGTTATTGAATGGCTGGAAAATCTTGAATTCCGTGTGGGTGATACACGCCGTGCACCGTACGGAGAACTTGAAGCGGGAATCATTACCCTTCAAACTCCACAACAAGGTTTTCCCATAAAAAAAAGAACTCTCATCACCTTGGAGGTAAGCAAGTGAAAATTCAAATCGCCCCTTCAATTCTTGCCGCCGATTTCTTGAATATAGAAGATTCCGTGCAAATGGTAACAGAGGCAGGAGCAGATTTGATCCATGTTGATATAATGGATGGTCATTTTGTCCCTAACCTAACATTTGGACCTCAACTTGTCTCTGCTTTAAAAAAGAAAACCACTCTTCCTCTCGATGTTCACCTGATGGTCGATAATCCTCATGACGCCATACCCCAGTTTTCCGAGGCGGGAGCTGACTGGTTGTCTATTCATCCTGAAACCTCAATCCACCTTCACAAAGATATCACTCACATCAAAGAATTGGGCAAAAAGGCAGGTATTGCTCTCAATCCGGCCACCCCACTTCAAGTCATGAACGATATCATCCACGAACTCGATTATATCCTTATCATGTCGGTCAATCCCGGATTTGGAGGCCAGAGTTTTATTGAACACAGCCGCGAAAAAATACGACGGTTGAAAAAATATCTAGAAATGCAAAATTTGAACATCCCGATCGAAATCGATGGAGGTGTAACCCTGGAAAATATGGAACCTCTTCTGCAGGACGGCGTCAGCATTTTTGTTTCAGGATCAGGTATTTTCAAACAAAAGGATCCACAAAACATTCTTAAAAAGATGAGAGATCTGACAAGCCGATACGAGATATCATGAATTGTTTAGTCACTGGAGCTGCAGGTTTTATCGGTTCACATCTGTGTAAAAGGCTCCTGAAAGAAGGATTCTCGGTCATTGGTATCGATTCTTTCAATGACTACTATTCCAGATGGATGAAAGACAAAAACATCCTTCCTTTTCAAAACCACAGTCAATTCCAACTAATTTCAGATAATCTCAATGATATCGACTTGGGTTCTCTTCTCCAGGATGTTGATTATATTTTTCATCTCGCAGCTCAGGCGGGCGTGAGATCAAGCTGGGGGAAGAATTTTTCCGTGTATACAGAGAACAATATCTCGGCGACACAAAAGCTCTTAGAAGCAGCCAAAGACAGTGGCATAAAAAAACTAATCTATGCCTCCTCTTCCTCTGTTTATGGATTGTGCCCTGAACTTCCTATGACCGAATCCAGCCCTCTGCTTCCGTACTCCCCCTATGGTGTCACAAAACTTGCAGCTGAGAATTTGTGCCAGCTTTATTTTAAAAATTTTTACGTTCCCACTGTCTCGTTGAGATTTTTTACAGTCTATGGCCCGGGCCAAAGGCCTGACATGGCCTTCCATATATTTTTTAAAGCGATTGAAAATAATACGCCCATTCCACTCTATGGAGATGGGAAACAAACAAGAGATTTCACCTACATTGATGATATTGTTGATGCCAATGTCCATGCATTAGATAAGGGTAAAGCAGGAGAAATTTATAACATCGGAGGCGGAAACCGAAAGGAAATGAAAACAATCTTTCCGATACTGGAAAAAATTACCGGGAAAGAAGTTCTCCTTCAGCACTTTGACCGGCAAAGAGGAGATGTTTTCCATACATATGCCGACATAAATAAGGCTAAAAAAGTTTTGGATTTTTCACCGCAAATCCCACTCGAAGAAGGACTGAGCCGGGAGTGGGAATGGATCCAAAAACTCTACAATAGAAAGTGAATATTTTTAAGGAATAAAAACATGAAAAAAGCAGTTTTTATAGCAATTTTTGCCTGTATAATTGTGATTATCGGCACTGGTTGCCGAGGAACAAAAACAGAGATCACTCCAGATATTGCCAGCTCTGACGAAACCCTGTTCAACCTTGGAGAACAGTTTGTTAAAAAAGATCCAGAAAAAGCACGTGTGTATTTCAGGCAGGTTATCGATTCCTTTCCCAAAAGTTTCTTTGCCCAGAGAGCAAAACTGTCCATTGCGGATTCATATTATGATAAGGGCGATGAAGGAAGTATGATCATCGCAGCTTCAGAATATAGAGAATTTATCATATTATTCCCGCTTAGCCCTTCAGCCTCATATGCCCAGTATCAACTGGGGATGACCTTCTTTAGAAAAGCTTTACCCCCAGGAAGAGATCAAACCAAAACAAAACAAGCACTGGCAGAATTCAAAAAGGTCGTGACGAACTTCCCTCGCAGTGAACAGGTGGCCGACTCCCGCAAACAGATTTTGGAGTGTGAAGAAAGATTAGCCGGCCATAATTTAACCATTGGTGTTCATTATTATAAAGTCTACGCTCTTAAAGCATCCACAATCAGACTGACAGAAATCCTGACCGAGTACCCCTATTTTTCAAAAATGGACAAAGTCTATTATTATCTTGGAGATTCCTACTTTAGATGGAACAAATTTGAAGAAGCCACTCCCTTTTTGAGAAAACTGATCACTGACTATCCCGAAAGCAAGTATTCAAAACGTGCGACAAAACGATTACAAGAGATTGAAAAAAAACAGGATGTAAAATAAAAGGAAAAACAATTTGGATTGGAGGATTGTATGACGCATAAAAGACTTCTTCTCGGCGCACTCTCTATTTTATTTTTCCTCTCACTTTCCTCCTTTGCCCAGCAGCCACAGGAACAAAACCTAGAACAAAGGGCTATTGTGAAACCTGGGTTGAGCGCCGAATTTTTTGACTTGACGATTGGATG
>JAUWVG010000402.1 GCA_030617525.1 Candidatus Aminicenantota bacterium
TCTTCTTTTTTTAATTTTTCTTTTGCTTCAGTCACTAATTTTTGAAAAGAATCGGTGCCGGATTTGAACTGTCTGGCTTTTTTACCAATGCGAACGATCACCATACTGTCGATGACATCATCCTGTACGATTGAATGGACCACTTCAATGCCTTCGATCACATGCCCAAACACCGTGTAGTTATTATCTAAGTAGGAACGGTCGCTTAAAGTGATATAAAATTGACTGCTGTTGGTGTGGGGGCCTCCGTTGGCCATTCCCAGCATACCAGCACCGCTGTGTCTGAGATCGGGATGGATCTCATTGGGGAACATGTAGCCTGGACCTCGAGTCTGTCCATCTTTGGGAGCTCCGGCCTGGATGACGTGATTGGGGACAACCCTATGAAAAACTGTCCCATCAAAATAAGGGGTGCCCTCAGGTAGGGCTGTATTTTCTATGGTTCCCTCAGCCAAACCCGTAAAATTGGCCACCGTCATCGGAGTTTTTTCGAATTCCAACTGAAGTACAATCTGGCCCTTCCCTGTGTTCAATTCCGCGTAGAGGCCGTCCGGATACTTTGCCGGGGAACATGCTGAAACTGCAAATCCATAAATGGTTAGAATAACAAAAATGCCAATAAGTTGAATTTTGTTTTTCATCACATCCTCCTTTAGGGGACTCATCAAATTCTAATAGAAAAGTCCCTTAAGTCTATCTCATGCTATGAAAGAAAAACAAGAGTTTTTGATTCCATGATTTTAAGAATGAGTTCTGTAAAGTGATGAGAAATCACGCTTCGTTTTCCCCAGCGAGAAAAACTCGCTCGATTCCCTCCTCGCTCTCATCTCCCTGTGAAGGAGATGAACCATGCCCGCTCGTCCTCCATACGGATTTCTCCATCATCTTCCCAGAACTCTATGAAAAATCATGGAATTAAATACTCTTTTATATTAGTTTTACCAGAGTAAAAATCCAATTGAAAAAGAACAAAGCTCCAAGAACGATAATCCCTTTGTTAAGAAATCTCCCGACCTTTTGAAGTCTGTCCCGCAGCCCGGAGATAAAAACCACTCCAAGGCCAATAAGAAACTGGGACAAAATATAGATTACTGTCAAGAATCCCAGTCTGTGATGCGAGAAACTTCCGGAAATATCTCCGCGAACCGCCGAGGTTATGGATCGTGTCATTCCGCATCCGGGGCAGGGGAGACCTGTGAGGTTAAAAAAGATACATGTCTCTGGCAGCGTGATTCGTCCGACAGCGATGGAATGGCCTCCGGATGCAGGGGGAGCAAGAACAAATGCCCCCAAAAGAATACAGGAACATGCCACAAGTATCACAAAAGAGGGTGCAAGCTCGGGCTTGATCCGGGATAACATTTGTTTTAATTAAAAGCGGCTTTGACTTCGGGTCTCATAAGAACAACAAGCGACCAGATGCCTATGGGTAAACCTATGATGCAGCAGGGGCTGATGCAGGGAACCATGGCCAGAACCGAGGCCACCACTGCTAAATTCCACTGTTTAAGTTCTTTCATTTTTAAGGCGGCATAGATAATGAATATGGCCACAAGTAGACCTAAAAAAGAACTCCCCATTCCTATGGCTCCTCCATAGAAATCTTCATATCGATCGATATTTCGGATTCCCCACAAGGAACTAAAACTCATACCAATTCCCAGCGCAATAAGAGCAAAAAAAGAAAAAAGTGCACCTATGACTCCGGTGATAATCATGCCAATTGACGGTCCGCTGACCTGACTTGCGGGGTCGATAACATATCGAGTTGTTTTTATTTCTTCTGTCAAGATGTCCTCCTTTAGTGTGTCATTCTATTATACGGAATCGAAGCCCTATTAGTTTGATTTTTTTTGAATCGTTCTCGATCCGATTGATACGCTGCGGTATGAGTAAATAGAAAAGAAAACTTGAGCGAGATTATTCCTCCTTAAAAATCGCGAAAAATATGTTTTATTAATCTTGACAATCTGTTCAATATTGGTTACTTTAAGAAAGTAAGATAGTAAGGAAGTAAGGAATAAACATGGCTTATACAGAAACAGCAAAAGTAACATCAAAAGGACAGGTAACAATTCCTGCAACTATAAGAGAAATTCTCAGATTGGAAACGGGCTCAACCATTATTTTCAAAGTAACGAAAAATGGAGTCCTTTTATCACCCTGTGAATTGATTGAGCGGCCAGCCTATACTGTCCAGGAGTGGAGGAAAATCGAAAGAATGGTAGCCGAGAAGGGCAAGGTATATAAAACTTCCCTTGCAGCAAAGAAACACCTTGACTCTTTATGAAATTTGAATTTAAACCTTCCTTTGACAGGTCATTAAAATCACTTTCCTCAAAAACAAAAAAGGAAATCAAGGAATTGTGCATAGGGCTAATCGATATCTTATCTGGTGAAAGTTCTCTCCCTATCGAATTTATTCTTGCTGGAAATCATAATGATATCAAGAGATTTTTAAAGAAAAATTGAAAAATTGTTTTTTTTTTAGAAGATTTTAAGTATGGGTAGGAAAAGATTGTAACTTTCCTTAATATTTCTACTTCTCATTAGAAAAAATTTCAGCTTCAATGCAACCTTTTTGATAATAACTACGTCGTATATATTATAGGAGAATTTATGAGTACAAAATTCATTTCACGTTCAGAAGAATTTCTTTTACTGGCTGTCTGGCGATTACGGGAGAATGCCTACGGCGTTACCATCAGGAACCAGATCAATGAAGCGACAGGGAAAACATGGGCCTACGGAGCGCTTTTTGTCATGTTGTGCCGCCTTGAAAAAAAAGGCTATCTCACCTCTCATTTTGCAGATCCTTCTTCCCAACGAGGAGGGAAAAGCAAACGTATTTTTAAGCTTTCATCTCTGGGTGTCAAAGCTCTAAGAGAAATTCGAAAAGTACAAATATCTGTCTGGTCAGAGATCGGAGAACTGTCTGTTCCTCAGGAATGAGTGTCATGAAAAGAAATGTCCATCATCCTCCTCGAATTGCAGGTTGGTTAATACGACTTATGTTTCCGGATATGGGAGGATGTTCCATTCTAGGTGATATGATCGAAACCTATCGATATATCGCTGAAAGTAAAGGCCTTTTTTGGGCAAGAATCTGGTTTTGGGGCCAGTGTGTGAAGGCTTTTCCTCACTTTTTTTTGGATGAATTGTATTGGAGAATTTACATGTTTAAAAATTACTTTTTAGTTACTGTAAGAAATTTGAAGAAAAACACCACATATTCGCTGCTCAATATAATAGGTCTTGCAGTTGGTATGACGGCCTTTATTCTAATAGCCGTGTACGTCCAATATGAGTTAAGCTTTGATAAACACTTTGAAAACTCCGATCGAATATACAGAGTCGTAAGGGAAGAGCGAGCCTTCACTCCGGCCCCATTAGGTTCAGCTTTGAATGAAGATATCCCTGAAGTCGAATTGGCAGCCAGGTTTATGCGCCGGGACGACACACTCGTTTCTTTGAAACAAAACAGTTTTCTTGAAGCCGAATTCTATTGGG
>JAUWVG010000292.1 GCA_030617525.1 Candidatus Aminicenantota bacterium
AAGTCATGTTTAATCCGAGAAAACCGTTCTTCCTCTGACGCCGCAATAAGTGTCCCGTCCTTGAGAAGAGCGGCCGCAGAGTCGTGGTAAAAACAGGAAAGACCGAGGATATACACTAGAACTGCCTCTTGTAATCTTCCAGGCTCAAGGAGGAGGCTTGTTTTTCTAGCCAGAGAGTTTTTCCCTTTCGGATTTTTAAATTCAAAGGATCTGAAAAAATCTTTACAATTAATGCAAAGGGAGCGATCAGGATGAAAAAAATAAAAGACAGCAGCATCCGACTCTGAAAACCACCCATTCTTTTTGAAAATTCCTTCCACGTCTCCCAGGGATTTTTCCTGGGCGGTGGTTTTTCTCTATCCAAAGAAGACTTTTTTTCGTCTGGAGGAAAACCATCTTTTGGCATCCTGAGCCATTGGACGGTAAACCCGATGATAAAACCCACAAATACTCCAACAAGGATGAAAATCCATTTGCTCAGATCGAGTGTTATCCGTGAAAAAATTGCAGCAGTCCAAATAAGCAGGATGATAAAGATGTCGAGAATCTGCGGCTCCGGATCTTTTCCTTTTCCGGCCCGCTTGGTCACTCCGGCGGAATAGCCGACCAGAGACAGTAGGATGAGAATGATATACGAAAGAGTTTCCATTGTATTGAACTTATGATAGCGGATAAAAAAATAGAGTCAATCACCCCTAAGGAGGAGAAGGACGATGAATTTCCATTTGACGCTATTTCCCATTACAGATAAGCTGTATCCAGGCAATAGATCAAAGATCCGCTATGAAAAACCAAATTATTAAAACACTGGCGAGAGTTCTTTTTGGCGGGCTTTTTCTCTTTGGCCTGTTTTATAAGATTGGCTTCGATAGAATAGCGGAAAGCCTGGTTCGATTGAACCTGTGGGCACTTCCTTTGGCCGTTGGATTGTTTGTGCTGTTTCTCTGGTTGTCGTCACTGGGATCATGGGTGCTTCTGCGGGCCTTTTCTCGATTGTCTTTCCGGGAGTTTCTGCCATGTTACCTCCCATCCTGGGCCATAGGATTATTTCTGCCGGGAAAACTTGGAGAGGTGTCAATTATCTATTATTTGAAAAACCGGGACATTGCGGTTGGCCAGGGGACGGCGTTTTTTGTGGTAGGAAAGACGATGACCGTTCTCGCGCTCGGGATCGTCGCTTCGACAGGATTTTTCACGTTTTTTTCTTTCCGGGAAGCCGTCCAGTTGTTTCTCTTGCTTGTGGTTATTCTGGGGAGTTTTATTTTCTTTCTCCTATCATCCTTTGGGCGGAATGTGACCAGGAAGGTCCTTCCTCAGAGAATTCAGGAGAGGTTTGCCGGATTTTCTTCTGCCTTTTCCTCGTACTTTCAGAAACACAGAGGATTGCTGGCTTTAAGTTTGGGAATAAAACTTCTGGGATTTAGTTGTATTGCCGTAATGAATTACTTTATATTTGCTGTTGGGCTGAATGTCCATATCGCTGTTTTCAAGATTCTACAGATCAGCACAATGGAAACGTTCTCTGCCCTTATTCCCATCTCTGTAAACGGACTGGGAATACGGCAGGCGATTGGAATATATCTCTACAGCCTGCTCAACGTGAGCGCCCCGATCGTGGCCAGCTCACAAATTGTCGGATGGGTATTGATTTATCTCTTTGGCGTGATAATTTTTATTTTGCCTCGGCCCAGTTGACGCCCCAGCCGAGATGGACTTTTAAAGGAACATCGAGAGGAAAGACGTCCTCCATCTTCTTTTTTACGAGATTGTCCATGATGTCCTGTTCATCATCCGGGACTTCGAACACCAGTTCGTCATGGACCTGAAGAAGCATCTTGCTCTTCAGTTTTTTTAGCCGAAGCTCCTTCCAGACATCGATCATGGCTTTTTTTATGAGGTCGGCGGCGGTCCCTTGAATGGGATTATTGAGCGCGATTCGGCGGCCGGCCTGCTGTGTCATACGGTCGCTTTGCAAAAGCTCGGGGACCGGCCTCCGTCTCCCAAAGAGGGTCTCGGAATAACCTTTTTTTTTGGCTTCCTCCACACTTCTTTCGAGAAAGTCACGGATGTTGGGGTATTTTTCAAAATACTTATCGATGAACTGTTGTGCTTCGGCGGTTGTCGTGCCCAGCTCTTTCGCCATAGAAAAAGCTCCTGCGCCGTAAACCATACTGAAATTGATGATCTTGGCCCGCCTCCTCTGTTCGTCTTTGAAGAGAGAGGACGTTTGACCAAAGACAAGGTTGGCGGTTTCCAGGTGAACATCCTGATCCTTCTGGAAGGTCTCAATCAGGGCCTTGTCTTTGGACAGTTGGGCCAGAACGCGAAGCTCAATCTGGGAATAGTCTGCGGAGAGGAAGAGATGGCCTTCGGCCGGGATAAAAGCCTGCCGGAACCGTGGGCCAAGTTCTCCCCGGACCGGGATATTTTGAAGGTTAGGATCAGAGCTGGACAGGCGTCCTGTCGCGGCTACCGTCTGATTGTAGGACGTGTGAATGCGACCAGTTTCGGGATTGATGAGCTGGGGGAGGGCATCGGCATAAGTGGATTTGAGCTTGGCCAACTGCCTGTATTCCAGCGCATGTAGAGCAATAGGGTAGTTCCGGGAAAGTTCCTGCAGGATGCTGGAGCTCGTCGAATACCCTTTTGTGATCTTGGTCTTCCGCGATGCGGGCAGATGGAGTTTTTCGAACAGGATGTAGGCGAGCTGCTGTGGGGAGTTGAGATTAAATTCTTCTCCACTGACTGAGTAAATTTTTGTCTTGAGCCGCTCGAGATCTTCATGGAGTTCTATGGAGAGTTTTTTCAAGGCCGGGGAATCGAGCCTAATCCCCCGCATCTCCATGTCGCAAAGGACGGGAATTAGAGGCAGTTCGATTTGCCGGTAAAGTGATTCCATCTTTTGGTCCTGTACCTTGGGCCAGAGGGCGTCGCTCAGTTTGAGGGCTAAATCTGCGTCCTGGCAGGCGTAGGGAGCAACCTTTTGGATATCGACCGAATTGAGTGTTCTTGCGTCCTTGCCCTTTCCAGCGATCTCTTGAAAGGAAACGGTTTTGACCTGGAGATAGGACAGGGCGAGTCGATTCAGGTTGTGTTTTCCCCAATTCGGCTCCAGAAGATAGGAGAGGACCATCGTGTCCAGATCGATTCCTTCAACAGGCAGCCCCTCTCTTTTAAGCACGATGGCATCGTACTTGATGTTCTGCCCGATCTTTTTAATTTTTGGATTAGAAAGGAGCCCGGCAAGTAGAAGAAAGGCCCGCGTCTTTGACATTTGAGCGGGAACGCCAAGGTAATCATGACCGAGGGGGAGATAATACGCTTTGTTTTTTTCGACCGCAAAGGATATCCCCACCAAGCGGGCCCGGGTTGGAAAAGGACTGTCGGTTTCTGTATCCAAAGCCACGCATTTGGCCTTTTCTATTTTATTGACAAGATCTTTGAGCAGGGGCTCTTCCCAAATGATCGTGTAGTCCCTGTGTTCTAAATCGGACTTCGTCAGGTACTCCGAAAGAAGAGAGGAGAATTCCATCTCCTGAAGGAGGGGGATCAGTGCTTTATAGTTAGGCTCACTGAGGGAGAAGTCATCCGGATCAAACGGCACGTCGAGATTTTTTTCGATGGTCACCAGCTTTCGGCTCAGGTGCAGCTGGTCCAGGTTTTCTTTAATTTTTTCCTTGAGTCCAATTTTTTCGATACGGCCGAGATTGTTCAGCAGTTCGTCGAGGGAGCCGAACTGGTTGATAAGCGCCTTTGAGGTTTTTTCTCCAACTCCCGGGACTCCTGGGATATTGTCAGATGCATCGCCCCAGAGAGCGAGGACATCTATAATTTTTGACGGAGGAACGCCAAAAATCTCCTGGACACCGGTTTCATTGAGAAGCCGTTCTTTCGAGGGGTTATAGACGGAGGTGTTTTTGTCCACGAGCTGAAGCAGATCCTTGTCTGTCGAAACGATAATGGTATGGATATTGTGTGAGGGAACGATGCGGGAAAGGCTTCCAAGAACATCATCAGCTTCGTATTTTTGCTTTTCGAGAATCGGAATATTCAGGGCCTTCAATATTTTCTTCAACATGGGGAGCTGAATGACGAGGTCGTCGGGCATCGGTTTGCGGTGGGCTTTATACTCTTTGAAAACCAGGTGCCGGAACGTCGGCCCTTTGGTATCAAAGACGATTCCCAGGTAATCGGGGTGAAACATATCCACCATCTTGCGCAGAGCAGTGATAAAACCATAAATAGCGTTTGTCGGGAATCCTTTTGAATTGGAGAGGTGCTTGATGGCATAAAAAGAACGGTAGAGAAGAGCATTCCCGTCGATAAGAAAAATTGTTTTTTCAGCCATTCGTTTTCAAGGTGATCTAGGA
>JAUWVG010000052.1 GCA_030617525.1 Candidatus Aminicenantota bacterium
GTTTACCTTGCCGAGGACACAAATCTGAAACGTAAGGTTGCCATTAAAGTGCTCCCTCAACCATTTGCCCTGGACAAAGAAATGCTGGCCCGGTTTGAAAGAGAAGCAAGGATTTTGGCGTCTCTTAACCATCCGAATATCGCTACCATTCATGGCCTTGAAAAGTCCGACGGACAACAGTTTCTAGTGATGGAATTAGTAAAGGGAGAGACGCTGGCAGAGCGGATAATGAGAGGGCCATTGCCGCCAGATGAGGCACTTGAGGTATGCCGTCAGATAGCTGAGGGCCTGGAATCAGCTCATGAGAGAGGAATTATTCACCGTGATCTGAAGCCCGCCAATGTCAAAGTCACGCCGGAGGGAAAAGTCAAAATATTGGACTTTGGGTTGGCCAAGGCCTTCGAGAGTGCGGTTTCAGGTGAAGCACCGGGTGTCGATTCTTCAAGATCCCCGACAATTACCCTAGAAAGCAGCCATTCAGGAGTCATTTTAGGCACGGCCGCCTACATGAGTCCTGAGCAAGCCCGGGGAAAACCTCTGGACAAGAAAACAGACATCTGGTCATTCGGCTGCGTTCTTTTTGAGGCGATCATTGGACGGCAAGCATTTAAAGGGGATACAATTTCAGACACCATCGCAGCCATCCTGAAGAGCGAGCCTGATTGGAAGGCTATTCCCGAAACAACACCATTGAAGCTAAGAGATTTATTACTGCGATGCCTCCAGAAAGACCCCCACAACCGTCTCCATGATATCGCCGATGCACGAATTGATATCGAAGACATCCTCACTGGAACTCCCGCCGATATTATACCTGCAGCTCGACTGGCTCCCAAGTGGCGCATCCTATTCTGGATTATGGGTGGTTTGTTTCTAATCGCTTCTTCTGTTCTTCTCTGGAAAATATTTAGCCCTTCCCGAACCAAACCCGGCCAAGTGCACCATTTAATGATTAGACTCTCTGAAAGGGCACCTCTTGCTCCTTCTGGGATTTTTCCGCTGGGAATCGGACGTACCACACTTACTCTCTCGCCAGATGGGAGCATGCTTACGTTTGTAGCCCTTGCTGACGGTCACACACAACTTTACCTACGCCAGATGGATCAGGATGACATTAAACCGATCCTTGGCACAGAAGGAGCTCACTCTCCCTTTTTTTCACCTGATGGCAGATGGATTGGTTTTTTTGCGGATGAAAAGCTAAAAAAAGTTGCTTTATCAGGTGGAGAACCAGAGACGCTCTGTGCGGCTTCTCTTGCTTTCGGAGGGAGCTGGGGTTCAGACGATGTCATCTACTTTGTACCAACCGACTTCACCGAAATCTGGAAAGTCTCCTCAGCCGGAGGAGTTCCAGAGCCTTTGATGGCTCTGGATACACAGAAGGAGAGCCCCGAATATAATTGGCCGGAGGTGCTTCCAGGAGGAAATGCGGTCCTTTATAGCCATCGCGATGGAGGAGTTGCGGTCTATGCCCTAAAATCTGGAAAGCGTAAGATGTTGCTCGATAAAGGATCATATGCCAGATATTCTCCTACCGGTCACATAGTCTTTGGCGACAGAGGAAAATTAAGAGCAGTTCCATTTGACCTAGACAAGCTTGAAGTGACTGGCCTGCCAGTGACTGTCCTGGATGGAATCAAAACTGAATTCCTGGGAGCGGCGCAGTTTACCTATTCTAAAGATGGCTCATTAATTTATGTTCCCGGTGTGGATGCGACGTTAGGAACTTTGATGTGGATCGACCGTAATGGAAAGTCTGAACCCTTAGGACTGCCACAAGCAGACTATGGAGCATTCAAAATTTCTCCAGATGGAGATATGGTTGCGATTCCTATCAAAGAGGAAGGAAGCACAGACATATGGATCTATAATTTGATTCGTGCCACCTTGACACGCTTTACATTTGGTCAATCTGATTCTGGGCCGATCTGGACACCAGACGGAAAATGGATAATCTTTAGATCAGAAAGAGGCGGCACAAATCATTTCTACAGGAAGTTGGCCGATGGAAGCGGAGAGGCAGAACAGATCACCGATAATGAACCATGTATAGGCACGCCTATTTCATTCTCACCAGATGGAAACCTAATTTCCTATATATGCCGCACAACTCAGTTAATGGATATATGGATCTTCTCTATGAAAGATGGGCAGGCCTATAAACCATTTCTTCAGACTCAATTTACTGAATCATTTCCCGCATTCTCACCTGATGGCAGATGGATTGCATATAATTCAGACGAATCAGGGCGATGGGAGGTCTATATCCGGCCCTATCCTGGTCCAGGAGGCAAGTGGAGAGTTTCCACGGATGGCGGCGAGGAATCACGCTGGACCCAAAATGGAAAAGAATTGTTCTTTCGCTTTGGAAACAAATGGATGGTTGCTAAAGTTAACACCGGAGATAAGTTTGGTGTTGGGAAACCACAAGTGCTTTTTGAAGGACCCTATATTAACATCCCAGGCTACTCTTACGATATCTCTCCTGATGGCCAAAGATTCCTGGTAATAGAGGGGCCTGAACAAGGATTGGCAGTTGGACAATTGAGTGTGATTACGAACTGGTTCGAGGAACTGAAACGCCTCGTTCCTACTGGGAATGAATAAGGACTCTTGACCTGTTGTGTGAATTCGAATTTTTATGTCTGCAGAGAAAAAAATAGTCAAAATTTGGTCAAAAGGCAATATTATAAAAACATAACTTGTTGATAATAATATTCTTGCGAAAGACTGACCGTCTAACTACAAATCAGTAGGTCGGCAGTTCGAAGCTTCTCTGGGGCGTATCAGGTTTACCCCATAAGATAATATAAATAAGTTAGATCAGAGTGCTGGAGTGTTGATAATTTCTTCCTCTCATTGAGGATTCTATTCAACATCAAAGCACCTTGAAGTATTTGAATTTATATGAGATGACTTTTCCTGAATCTTCAAGATAGAGCTCGTGATCGCCTGATGAGATTGAAGGAACGGTTATAGTGATCAACTCTCCCGATCCCCAGTTTACAACCGGCACCTCAACAGTTCCCATTTTCACTTTTTTAGTCCCCTGTGTGAGACCTCCTTTGTCAGCGACCCAAACCTTTACTTCTGTGCCTGGGGGCCCTTCTTTAGGTTCAACGAGGTAGATTCTCGCGAGGAGTTCCAGGGTAACCTGGTTGGATATTTTGATATTTGTTGATTTGTCAGCAAAATAAATTGGATACGAATTGCCTAAGCTCACCTGATTAAGAGTGACATAGCCGAGAACATTGGTGTCAGACCATTCGTAAATTGTCAATTCATGAGGTCCCACTTTGATGGTTTTGTCTCCCTGTGAATTTCTGAATCCACTACCCTCTATATTTATATAAATCTCGCCAGGACCGCCATGGTGGTAATCTTGTTCTGCTTTTTGGATAAGCACTTGTTCAAGTTTCACTCTGAGATAATCTACATTATTCGTTTCATCGAGCTCGGATATTTTTTTTGTTGAATCGACAACGGCCACAATGGCAAATTCCCCGGTGGGTATTCCTCTGGGCAGTCGGTTTGGTAAGGGGATTTCATTCCACCCTCCCATGTTGTTTTCTCGTATTTTCCTCAGTTACACACAGCATTTTGAGTGTTGTGTGTTTTCAGTCTTATAAAGATAGTATATTAATGAGTTCAGTCAATTCAACATTTTTTTGATGTCCGTACAAAGTTTCCACCTCAAAACAAAAAAAGGCTTGACAAAGAGGAACGGAGTGCGTATTTTATAAAAGGTGAACAAAATGGTAAACAAACTACAGAAAAAGCTGACGGAAAAACAAAAGAAGGTCTTAAAGACCATCGAAGATTTTGTTCTTGCGCATGGCTATTCTCCCACGATACGCCAGTTGGGAGAGCTGTTGAACATCGCCAATCCCTCAGCCGTTTTTAAGCACATCCTGAGCCTGGAAAAGAAAGGGTATTTGACACGAGACAGAGGGGAGATCAGCCTTCAAGGTTTTCCTTCTTCTGTGGGGGCACAAGTCAAGGTGCCTCTGGTGGGGTTAGTGCCTGCCGGTTATCCGAGAGAGTCCTTTGACCTTTCGGGGGAGGCGGTGGATGTTCCGGACTGGATGGTTGGCCGGAAGAGGGGCAATATCTTCTGCATCCAGGTGGATGGCAAGAGCATGGTGGATGCTTACATCGATGACGGAGACCGGGTGCTTGTCGAGAGAACGAACTCTGCCAGCTCTGGTGAGATGGTCGTGGCCTTTCTGGATGACGACTCTGTCACTCTGAAAAGGCTGAGGATCGAGAACGAGAGTGTTTTCCTCGTCCCAGAAAACCCGGAGTTTGAACCGATCAGAGTCAAGGAACTCCGGGTCTTGGGAAGGGTTATCGGCGTCTTGCGGAAATACTGATTTTCGTAAAATGTGAAAAGGAAAACGCAAAAAGATGAAAAGAAGATGCATTGTCCACATCGATATCGATGCTTTTTTTGCGGCTGTGGAAGAGCTCCTCAACCCTTCTCTCAAAGGGAAACCTGTCATAGTGGGGGGACTTCCCCACGAAAGGGGAGTGGCTTCTACGGCTTCTTATGAGGCGCGAAAGTATGGGATTCATTCCGGAATGCCGCTCCGGAAGGCTTATGAGCTCTGTCCTGATGGGGTATTTGTCAGGGGAAACTACCAGATCTACAGTGCGTTTTCTAAAAAATTTTTCGATGTTCTTTCCCGCTACACACCGGATGTTGAGGAGGCTTCGCTGGACGAAGCCTACATGGAGCTGACGCGCTGCCGTCCGCTGTATTCCTCTTTCTCCCGGGTGGCCCGGGAGATGAAACACCAGGTCGAGAAAGAGCTGGGGCTTGTTGTCTCTGTGGGCATGGCCCCGAGCAAGCTTTTGGCCAAACTGGCCACCAACAAGGCAAAACCGGGAGGGCTGGTCGAAGTCGAGCCCGGGTATGAGGAGGAATTCTTAAAAGACCTGGGGATCGAGTCTCTGCCCGGGATAGGGCCCAAAGCCCAGGTCATTCTCCGGATGCTCAACATCCAAAAGATCGGAGACCTGTGGGGTTTGCCAAGAGCCACCCTGCGGTCACTCTTTGGGCTGAACGGGGAAGAGCTCTACCTCCAATCCAGAGGGATGGATAGTCGTCCCCTCATGACAGCCTCCATCCCCAAGTCTGTCTCTCGAGAGACGACTTTTCTGGAGGACCTCTGGGACCGGCGCCTTCTTCTGGCGCACCTGGCCTACCTCTGTGACAGATTGACCCTTCCTCTGCGGAAGGGACGTCTTTTTGCCCATATCGTCGAAGTCAAAGTCAGATACTCCGACTTCCGGACCGAAGCCCGCCGGAGACTCCTCCTTTCTCCTCTCCAGGACATGGGGGAGATTTTTAGGGTTGCCCGGGAACTCTTCCTCCCGTTGTTCTCTGGATCACGTCTGTCCCTGCGTTTGGTCGGAGTGAAGGTCTCCGACCTGGTCAGAGCCAGGCCTCTTTCTCTGTTTGAGCCCTACTCCGAGCGCCGGGAAAGGCTGGGGGTTGCCGTGGACCAGGTGCGAGAAAAACACGGGTTTGGGGCCCTGCTCACGGTACGGGAGAAAATGCTGGAGAGTGTATACCGTTTTGAAAAGGACCGGGGCTTTGTCCTCAAAACTGCCTCACTCACTAAATAAACGTAACCAGTGAATACAGGAACACAGGATTCTGTATTCCATCTTCTGAGTTTTTCTACTGGAGTTTGAATGATGCCTCTCCATTTTCGTGAAAAAAGTTGTCGACGGATGAAGCCTCGCCCTTCTTGGGTGACATCGTGATCGGATAGATAAAAATGTTCATCCCGCTGAGAGTCCATTCGGTTTACAGCAAAGGAAAGGGAGGGGCGACTCTGCAGGATCTGGCCTCCTGGGCTTCCCAGAGAAATTGTCCTTCCTTGGCCCTGAGTGACAGAGAGAATATTTACGGCTGGGGGAAGTGGAAGAGGAAAACTCTGGAGTGTGGGTTTCACCCCATCTTTGGCTGCGAGATAGACCTTCAGGGAAGAACATTCCTCTTCCTCGTCAAGAACAGAGAGGGCTACTGGAACCTGATGGAGATCCTCAACCGGAAAAAACTGAAAACAACAGAGGGGTTGGTTGTGGTGTTGATCCCGCGATCCGGAGAGGAGGCGTTTCCGGAAAGCTTGATAGACCTTGCCGGCGAGGATTTCTACCTTGGCGGTGATTTTTTTAACTTCGAGAAGGCCCTTTCCTGGGCGTCCCAGCACAATGTGCCTTCTGTCTGGGCCAACCCTCTGAAATTCATAAAAAATCCCGAGAGGCTCATCCTCCTCCACTCGATCCAGAAAAAGATTCCTTTTCCTCCAGAAAGGGAACGGTTGAAACACAGGATGAAGTTTTTCGGTCCGGATCAGGAGGCCCTGGCCTTGAAGAAATTTGGCTCGAGGGCCAAAGCTTTTTTCACAAAGACCGCTGAGGTGGCGGAGAAATGTCAGTTTTCCTTCGAAGGTGTCGTCCCCTCACTTCCCGAAGACCTTTTTCCCACAACTCTGCGGAATGTGGTAATGGACAGGTTGCGAACCATGAAGAACTTGAGCTGGAGGGAGAGGCAGAGAGCGCGGAGAGAGCTCGATGTGGTGGAACAATCCGGTTTTGCACCCTATTTTTTGGTTGTCCATGATGTTGTGGAGTTTGCAAGGCACCGCGAGATCCTCCACAACCTCAAGGGCTCGGGGGCATCTTCTTTTCTGGCCTATCTCCTCGGAATCTCTCGAGTCAGTCCGATCGAGTTTGACCTCTACTTCGAAAGATTCCTCAACAAGGGACGGAATGACCCTCCTGATTTCGACCTCGATTTTGACTCCAGAAAAAGGGATGAGGTTCTGTCCTATGTCCTGGAAAAATACGGTAAAGGACAGACAGGAGCTGCCTTTGTCTGCAGCCTGAAGAACTACCGTGCCCGTTCGGCCCTTTACGAGACAGCCCGCGCTTTCGGGCTTCCGCCTGCGGAATCCCGGTCCTTGAGCCAAAGAGCTCCCTTCTTTGCCGAACCTGATTTTCTGAAGAAGGACAAGCCTCCACCCGGCACCATGGAGATATGGAAGGCTGCTTCTGACCTGACGTCGGTCTACTGTGAGAATTCCCTTCATGTGGGGGGTGTTATCCTGACACTGTCACCTGTAGACCGCTATCTTCCGCTGACAGAATCGGCAAAGGGTTATGTCATGTCTCACTTCGACCGTGATGCTGTGGAGGACCTTAAACTTATTAAACTCGACCTTCTCTCTGTCCGGGGATTGGCGGCTGTCTCCGCAACCAAAAAGATACTGAAGATCAAGAGTATTCCGCCCCGGGACAGGAAGACCTTCAGTCTTTTGAGGGATGCCGAGACCATCGGCTGTTTCCAGGTGGAAAGCCCTGCCATGATGAACCTCCTCCGCCGCATGAAGCCGGAGAATGTTTGCGAGTTGACGCAAGCCCTGGCTCTCATCCGTCCCGGTCCGACCGAGAGCGGGATGAAAGAAGCACTCCTTCGAAACCGCGAGGGAAGGTCTGCCTTCCGTGATCCTTTCATGGCAAGGATCCTTCCCGAGACCGGAGGGCTTCTCCTCTATGAGGAGCAGGTGATGCAGGTTGCCGAACGGGTGGCGGGAATGCCTCCCGAGGAAGGAGACCTTCTCCGCCGAAGCCTCAAGAAGAAGATCCCGGACCCGCCGATGAAGGCACAGTTTTTCAGAGAAACTGGGGAGAGAGGATACACCGCGGCAGAGATCGAAAAATTGTGGAAAGTGATGAAGGAGTTCTCCTCCTACTCCTTCAACAAAGCCCACAGCGCCTCCTATGCCCACATGGCCTACCAGGCCGTTTATTTGAAAGCCCATTACCCCGTTCCCTATCTCACTTCGGTACTCAATGCTGGAGGTGGTTACTATGGTCTGGCGGAGTACATCGAGGAGGCCAAGAGACAAGGGATCAGGGTGTTGGGACCGGATGTGAACAGGAGTGATTTCCAGTTCGAGGTGGAGGGAAAGAGTATCCGTGTCGGCCTGATGTCTATCAAGGGGCTGGCGCTGAAGACGGCAGAAAAAATCATCACAGAGAGGGAAAAAGGGAGCTACGTCTCCATTGAGGATTTCCTTTTCCGCGTGTCTCTCACTAAGGCCGCGCTTTTCACCTTTATCAAGGCGGGGGTCTTCGATTCCCTCGAACCGCGGAGAATCCAGCAGATCCTCCGCTATTTCAGAGGGATCGATGGTATGGGAAAGGTTATGGACCTGGACCAGAAACAGAAGGAGCGGATGCTCATCGAATCGCTCGGGTTCGATCCTGAGGGAGATTCTCTGTCTCTCTTCAAGGGAAAGAGGCCGGCCCTTCGGGTCGAGAATGTGAAGGACTATGTGGGCCACACCGTGGATCTCGTTCTCAGGGTCGTGGATGCACGGCGCAAAGGTGTGAACAGCGGTCAAAAATACTTTTTCCTGTTTGAGGATGAGACAGGACTCCTGGAGGGTGTAGGGGAGACGAAATGCTTGACCTTTGACTCTCCGCCTACCTGTTATTTGCGGGGAGAAGTCCGCAGCGACAGAACAGGGCGACCTAAGATCTTTAATTGCACCTTCCTTAAACCCTTTTAATCTGAATTATTCATAAAAGCTGCCGATACCTACCTTTAAAAAGACTTCTATTCATATTATCGGCATCTTTTACCTTTCAGGCGAGTTGATCTCGCCGTATCTGCTTCGTTGTAGCCCTCTTGCAGTAGTTCACTACAGCTTCGTGGGCCACTGCCTTGCCTTTGCAGCGATATCAGCTCGTGAATAATTCAGAACAAGTGGATTGTTGACTTAAATGAAGATGCTGCGTATAAATGTAGAAGTATTTATTATTGTAATTCTGGGTATATGAGGAGGGAGAAAAATGGCAAGAGATTATCAGGGCCGTATCTTTGCTGGGCTTCTTATTATCGTGATTGGTGCTATATTCCTGCTTGGGAATCTAGGTAAGGTCGATGTGGGTGATCTGATATCGGATTATTGGCCTTTAATTCTCATCGTCATCGGTTTATGGCATCTTGTGGCCCATAGTTTTCGTCAAGTGGGGACAGGTTTTATTCTCATCGTCATCGGCAGTGTCTTCATGCTGATCAAGTGGGGCGTTCTCGGAGTCAGTTTCTGGGAGATCTTCTGGCCAGTTCTGATTATAGGCGTAGGATTATGGATCCTTTTGAAACCTCGCTTCAAGGGCTACGCAGGAAAGATTCCTGAGATCAAGGAGGATGATCTGGATGCGTTTGTCATTTTTGCAGGGATCAACCGACGATTGGAGTCGAAGGAATTCCGCGGGGGTAAGGCTACAGCTCTATTTGGGGGGATCGAACTCGATTTTTATCACGCCAAATTAGCCGGAAATCAAGCCACTGTCGATTTGACAGCCATGTTTGGCGGTATCGATGTCCGAGTGCCCCGGAACTGGAAAGTCGTTGTGGACAGCCATGCCATACTGGGCGGAGTAGAGGACAAGCATAGAGCCGAGTCTCCGGATCAGATCGAAGCGACTCTTTTTATCAAAGCAACAGCTATTCTTGGCGGTATCGAAATCAAAAACTGAACCGCCTTTTATAAAAATCGAAGTATTCCATCTACTCGGGCTGTTCTGTCTTTAAATAGTCTGGATAGGATTATAATTACTGTTATCCATATTTTTCCAAACTATTGGCTCCTGTCGCTTCATTGTGCATCATGATTTCCTTGAATTCAAGCAGAGAGGATGGAATAATAGTAAAATGATATGAATAGTCAAAAATGGAGAGTTCCGTGAATAAAAAAGATGTTGTAATCG
>JAUWVG010000109.1 GCA_030617525.1 Candidatus Aminicenantota bacterium
TATTCTTGAATCGTTCTAAATTGAATGATCGATGGCTGGAAGATCTGGACGAGCCTGAAGAGGAATTGAATAAATATTTTTTAGCCGATGGTATTCACCTGAACAAAGAAGGGAACAAGAAGATAGGGGATTTTATCTAGATTATCAATAATTTCATTGACTCATAGTTTTTTGTTTGTTAGACAAGATATGAAAACAAAATTAATAATGATTTTTTGAAGGGAGGAATAATGGCACAGCCTAATAAAAAAATCCTATCGATCTTATTTTTTATTTGTTTTTCTTTTTTAATCTTGAATGCATGCAGTCCGGGAGATGGCGGGAGTAAATCCCTTGAACCTATCGATCCTCAACTGGTTCAAGACCAGGACCTCATGACCTGGGATGATTATCGTCCGATCCCCGGCCGCAATTGGGCGGATCCTTCCCTTAAACCCGGGCGGGGATTTCGTCTTGCAGTGCTTGCTATCGATTTTCCGGATCAGCCTTTTGTAATCACCCTTCCCAAAGGATCAGATCCTTTCGGAAATCCACAGATCGATCCCATAGAAAGGGAGGATGTGTCTCAGTTCTATGCCGACTTCTTTATGACTCCCGGTGAGGTCAATCACGGCCAGACTATCAACGGCTACTGGATGGAACAATCCAGAGGGAAATTCGGGATCACCGAAGTGGATGTATTTGGCCCCTACCGCATGCCCAAACCCATTTGGGCCTACGGTCTAAATGAATATGGACAGAATGATCAAACTCCCGACGGAAGCCGGGCCGGCAGCCGCATGGAGCGGGATTGTGATGCAATCTGGATAGAGGACATAGGAGAGGACGTTCGGAAAAACTATGATGCCGTTCTGCGTATGTATGCAAGTTATGATGAGACGGGTGTCTGGCAGGAATTCGGCGAGATGAAGTTTAATTCTCCCGAGGATATCCCGCCGGAGTGGGGCAATCCAAATCCAGAGATGCCCCGTTGGATCACGACTCGGTATGTCGAATGGACAAGCTGGTTGGCCGGTTCTCAGCAGTGGGGACTATCATCCATGCGTCAGGGAGAAAATTCCGGTACAATCACTCACGAGCTCGGTCATTACGCCTTTCGTCTTCCAGACCTTAATAACAATCCCTATGTCACACCATACAGGAGAGTTGCCGCAGGACCTTGGGATATGATGGACCGGGGCTGTTTTAACGGACCGGGAGGACCCCACAGGCGCTGGGTGGTTCCACCAGCCCAAGGTGCAGCGATGCCGGCAGGACTGATGGTGCGCAACCGCCTGGAGAACGGCTTTATTGCCGAATCTCAGCTCTTAACTTTGAGTAGAGATGGTCTGGCCCATTCCGGATTGGCCGTAGCGAAAGTCACGGCACGTGCGGTGGATCCTCTACCGGGCACCTTTGCAGGCATTCTAGTCCGGCTTGACGGTGCGGAGCCCTTTGACCGGACTCCAGAGGATGATCCGGCGATAAATCCGCTCTCTCCTGGAATTCCGAACTACAATTTCTATACACTCGAAGTGGTTCAGAGGATTGGTTATGACTCGTTCACTCCTGATAACGGAGTAATTATTGCCAAAAATAAAGATCGCCTGAGAGGCAGAAACGGCGGGCCCAATGCCTTTAACAGCTACATCTGGATCATTGACGCCCACCCTGAAGATATCAATGTTGTGGATTACGTTAAACCAAATGGTGAAGAGGTCAAACGTACGATCGCCGACTACCGCCAGCTCAACGATGCTCTTTTTCATGCAGGGTTTAACTCGGGCAGTGAGTTCGAATGGGAAGATGCGCCAAACCGGCTGCATTTCTATGTCATCGAAACTCAAAAGGACAAGGATGGGATCCTCTCCTACACCCTGGCCGTCCGGTCCCTGGACGGCTCGGTCAGCAAAAAAGAGATGTTGTTCTCGATGCGCCGGCAGAACAAAAGATCAAACGGCCTAACACACCTATTTCATTTACTCTAAATAATACCGGTACTTCTGTGGTGTCGGAACCGAATGTGCATCCGGTTGATGTCAGTGCTTTCCTCAATTCTGATGTGTATCGGTTGAGTGTTTCTGTGGAGGGAGAAGGATGGACGGTCCAACTGCTCAACGGTCTGGCTGCCCTGGAGTTTGGAGGCTCACAACAGGTTGTGGTCTATGTCTCTCAGCAGGAGGGAGGTGTTCCCTCGGCGACGGTGACTCTTCATGCTTTATCCGAGAGTGATCCTTCCAAGTCTGCGACAGCTTTCGTGAAGGTTTCCCGGTAAGGAGAAAATAGTGAAAACGAAAATTATTTCGCTTCTGTTTTTGGTCTTGGTGTTTAGCCTTAACATTCTTGCAGAGGGGCAGGATCCTGATGTGAGAGCTTTTGAGGATAAAATCCTTAAAGCACGGCCCCTACATTTAAGCAAAGTTAGATTGTTGGGCGGTCCTCTCAAGCAAGCCCAGGATGTGACGGTTGAATATCTTCTTCAGCTCGAGCCAAATCGTATGTTGGCCGGCTACCGTATCCGTGCAGGCCTGGAATCTAAGGCAGAGGGCTACGGAGGTTGGGATGCCGTGGACAGCCGACAGCTGACAGGTCACATCGCAGGGCATTACCTCTCGGCTATCAGCCTGATGTATGCGGCTACGGGCAATGAAGAATTCAAACGCCGGGCCGATTATATGGTCAGGGAATTTAAAGAGATTCAAGATAAGCGGGGTGACGGATATCTGGGTGCCATTGTCAATAGAGACGGTATTGACGCACATGAACTCTTTGTGCGACTGTCAGAGGGAGTCATAAAATCCGCTGGTTTTGATCTCAATGGTTTATGGTCACCGTGGTACACCTTTCATAAAACATACGCCGGCTTACGGGATGCCTTTCGTTATACGGGAAATCAGAAGGCCTTGGAACTTGAAATCAAGTTTGCAGAATGGGCAGAACGCATCTTATCTCCTCTCGATGCAGGACAGATACAGCGTATGCTGAACACCGAGTTTGGCGGTATGAACGAGATTATGGTCGATCTCTACGCCGATACAGGGGACAAGCGCTGGCTGGACCTTTCCTATAAATTCGAGCACCGCTCCTTCATTGAGCCTCTCAAGCGCCACCAGGACATCCTTGAGGGCAAACATGGTAACACGCAGGTGCCCAAGCTCATTGGTTCAGCCGACCGTTATGCTTATACGGGCAGCGTAGATGATATTCTGGCTGCAAGTTTTTTTTGGGATCAAGTTGTCCAGCATCACAGCTATGCCACGGGAGGTCACGGTCATGACGAATACTTTGGTGAACCAGGTAAATTGAGTGAACGTGTGGACGGGCGTACAGCCGAGACATGCAATGTCTACAATATGCTCAAACTGACCCGGCGGCTTTTTGCGATCCGGCCCGACGCCCATTATGCCGATTTTTACGAGAGAGCTCTTTTTAATCATATTTTGGCTTCCATTGATCCCCAGGACGGCCGAACATGCTACATGGTGCCGGTCGGTAGAGGAGTTCAGCATGAATATCAGGGGATGTTCCGCAGTTTTACATGCTGCGTAGGATCGGGCATGGAGAGTCATGCTTTGCATGGAGACGGGATCTATTATCAAGGGGAAGGCAAGCTCTGGGTGAATCTGTATACACCATCCGCGGCAGAATGGACTGAGGCAGGTGTTAACTTGAAAATGGATACGGATTTCCCGGAGGGGGAGTCCGTGACTATCACGGTGACTCTTCAGTCCCCAAAAGAATTGACTCTGGCTCTTCGCCGCCCCTACTGGGTTGGTGACGGATTTTCCGTAAAGGTCAATGGTGAAACTGTCTCAAAAGATATAATCAATCCCTATCGCGATGTGCCTGAATCGGGTCGTCCAGTTGCCGGCCGTGTCGGTGTGGATTTTTCCGGAACATATATTGAGCTGAAACGGACTTGGAAAACCGGTGACACCGTCGAGTTAACTCTTCCTAAGACGCTTCGTTTGGAGCCCACACCCGACAGTTCTCAAGTCGCTGCCATCATGTGGGGGCCTTTGGTATTGGCTGCGGACTTGGGACCAGAGCGTGAGAGAGGACGCGGAAGAGATGTCAGCCGTGAACCGCTGACAATTCCTGTATTCGTAGCTGCTGAGCTGCCGGTGGACCAATGGGTGCTATCCGTTCCCAACGAACCAGGACATTTTCGGATTACTGATGTTGGCCGCGATAATCTTGGTGCCAACCTAAAGATCGAGTCTAACCTAGTGCCGTTTTACCGCTTGCACCGTCGTACCTACGCAGTCTATTTTGACATTTTTACAGAGTCCGGATGGGAAGAAAAAAAAGCGGAATATGTTGCCGAACAAGAACGGCAGCGTGCACTCGAAAGAGCGACCGTCGCCTACGCTCAACCTGGAGAGATGCAGCCTGAACGGGATTTTAATTATCAAGGTCCTGAAGACGCTCGTGTCACACAGGCGATGGGCCGTCCCGGACGCAGGAGCACAAGCTGGTTTTCATTTGATTTGCCCGTAGAGCCAGAGTCTCCCATGACCCTGGTTGTGACCTACTACAGTGGTGAGCGGAGCGTTCGCACGTCATTCGATATCCTTGTGGACGGCCAGAATATCGGCCATCAGAACGTGACCAGAAGCTATCCCCAACGATTTTTTAATGTCGAGTATACCATCGATCCAAGTATTATCAAGGGCAAAGAAAAAGTCACTGTGCGCTTTGAAGCAGCGGAGGGGAGTTCTGTTGCATCGGTGTTCGGTATCCGCATGATCCGAACGCCCCGGATGGACAAAATTGTTTCATAGGGCTATACTCAGACGCTTGAAATGAAGGGAATTTTGTATTTAAATGCTGAAATAGGTTGAAGTTTTATGTCTAAAGATCTGATTCTCGGAATAATTATTATATGTCTTTCACTGAGCTTCATACTCATTATTGTTTTGTGGGGCCGGAAGACCATCGAAAGAATTAGAGAGAAAAAACAGCAATCTGCCCGCGAAATCATCCAGGATATTGATGGACGAAAATAAGACACAGATATCTGCAGAGCTTTCCCGCGAACTCAATCTCTTCCATCTCACGATGATGGGCTTGGGGATGATGATCGGTGCCGGAGTTTTTATTGGGATTGGGAATGCCATGTCCGTGGCGGGGCCAGGTGGTGTTCTCCTGACTTTTTCCTTGAATGGAATGATTGCGATCCTCACAGCACTCTCCTATGCAGAACTCAGCTCGGCCATCCCAAAAGCCGGGGGCGCTTACAATTTTGCCCGGCTAGCCTTCGGGCGGGCAACGAGTTTCACAGGAGGCTGGATGGAGTGGTTCGCATCCAGTGTCGCAGGCAGCCTCTATGCCGTGGTTTTTGCCATCTACACTGTGCGGTATTTTGAAGGATTGGATCTTATCAATTGGATTCCGTTTTCGACCAGGATTACCGAAAAAATTGTGGCATTGCTTGTGGCCTTATTTTTTCTTTCTATCAATTATAGAGGGGCCTCCGAAACAGGGAGGATTGGAGCGATATTTACCCTGGGCCAAACGCTTTTCCTGATTTTTATCGGTGCTGCGGGTTTGTTTGTTGTTATAAAAGATCCTTCCCGTCTCCAAAATCTTTCTCCATTCCTTCCCCTTGGCTGGTCAAAAATTCTAATCACGATGGGTTTTACATACGTGGCTTTCGAAGGCTATGAAGTGATCGCGCAAGCCGGCGACGAAGCCATCGATCCCAAACGGAATCTTCCCAAAGCCATGCTCTATTCAGTAGGGATCGTCACATTTACCTATGTGTTTGTCGGCTTTGCTTCGATTGTTGCGGTTAAAGCGGGTTCGCCGGGAGTAGAAGGAGCTGTTTGGGAATGGATTGGTTCTTTTAAAGAAAGAGGATTCGGTGAAGCCGTTTCCCAACTGGTTCCTTTTGGGAATTTTTTCTTGACTCTGGCGGTTATATTCGCTTCAATCTCTGCTCTGAATGCCACGATATTCTCGGCCACACGTGCCTCTTATGCACTTGGCCGTGACCGTATGCTGCCCAAATTTTTCGCCAGCATTTCCCGGAAGCGAAGCACTCCTTGGGTTGCCCTGATGTTCACAGGTGTCCTCGTCATTGTTGTAGCCGTTTTGCTTCCGACTATGGATGTGGCCTCCAGTGCGAGCATCATGTTTCTCTTCCTTTTTTTTCTCGTCAATCTGAGTGTAATCAAAATACGCCTCAATATGGGAGATGAACTGTCTTACGGTTTTCTTATGCCTATGTTTCCCTGGCCTCCCATTGCCGCGATAATCTGTCAGGGAGTCCTGGCTGTGTGGCTTGTTCATATGAGTCCCGTGGCGTGGATTATTGCTCCTTCGTGGATTATTGCAGGAATCGCTATCTACTATTTTTACTCGAGGACACGTACAGTGGCCACTGCCGATGAAATCCTGATTTTGGAAGAGGAGCAGATCGTTCCTGAAGGAGAGCAGTACAGTATCACACTGGGTGTGGCCAATCCGTCAAACGCTCTCGAGATGACCCGAACCACATACTTCATCAGTGAAGCCAAAAATGCGAAAGTCAGGATCCTTCACATGGTCCCTGTTCCGGAACAGACACCGTTGAGTGATGCTGAGAAATTCATGATGGAAGGGAAAGAGGGGATTGTTGAGGCCATGCTCTGCCTTATTCTGAGATTCCCAATCACAACAACTATCCGCTACTGCCGGAATATTGCTAGAGGCATAATAGGCGCTGTAAGAGAAAATAAAACAGACATGCTGATTATGGGCTGGCATGGAAAACCCAAAGGTCCTCTCTTCAGATTGGGCAGCACTATCGATTTCATTCTGGAGAGAGCTTCCTGTAATGTTGTTATCCTCAAGGGGCTGGGCAATCAAGAATTTAAGCGCATTCTTGTGCCCACAAGAGGAGGCCCGAACAGCGCACTTGCTTTGGAAATTGCCGGGATTTTAGCTGAAAAGGACGATGCGGAAATCGTTTCATTAGTTGTTAAAGATAAAAAGAGCAAGGTAGATTCGGATAAACTGTCGGAAACTATCACGGAAAACCCCCATGTCAATCCCGACCGTGTCAAAATAAAATATGTGAAAGCCAATAATCCTGCAGATGCCATTCTTGAAGAAAGTAGAGAGTATGACCTGATCGTCATGGGTTTTACCAGGGATCCTCTTATCCGTAATGTCACAAGAGACACCCTTTGCCATTCCGTAGCACAAAAGTGCAGCAAGCCCATGATTATCGTAAAAGCCTCAGGAGGTATTAGCTCCTGGATCAGACGATGGCTTTAATTCATAAAACTGCCGACACCTTCATTTATCTTCAATGATAACAGCTTCTCTGTTTAC
>JAUWVG010000373.1 GCA_030617525.1 Candidatus Aminicenantota bacterium
ATCGCCATATTACCTTACAGCCCCTGGGCCAAAGAAACAGCTCAAATTGCTCATCAAAATAATATGGAGGTGATTCTTCATCTACCGCTCGAATCCTTATACGATTTGGATTCAAATTCTTCAACAGAAGGTCTTATCCATTCACGAATGCAAGAGAAAGATGTTCTGGAGACCCTGGAAGCAAATCTCACACAAGTCCCGTTTATCCGAGGCGTCAATAATCATATGGGTTCTAAAATCACGGCAGAAAGGGATATGATGTCGCTTATCCTCGCACGATTGAAGGAAGACAATCTCTATTTTATTGACAGCGTAACATCAGGAAGCTCTATCGCTTATAAATTGGCAAGAGAAATGTCAATCTTATCAGCCTACCGGCATGTCTTCCTCGATTCAGAAACAGAAGAGGGATATATCCGGAAGCAGCTTATCCAGCTCCTTACCCTGGCTCAGAGACAGGGACTGGCCGTGGGACTATGCCATCCCTCTGACTCCACTCTTAAAGTGGTTTCAGACAATGTAGTACTCTTTGAAGAGTATAATTGTGAAGCCGTGTTCGCCTCACAAATCGTCAAATAATTTTTTTCAGGTTCTCTTCCATTTTGTTTAGGCAATACACTGAAATGGCCTTGCTACTATTCAGATTTTTAACGCCATTCCCTCATCGTTCTTCTCGGCGCCTCCGTAACTCCGCGCGTAAACCTTGCTTACTAAAGAGAGAATTTCCAAGAAGACGCGTACCTCTTTTCTTAATCCATCCCGTGCTCAGACATACTCAGCGGCCAAAGAAATCGGCTCCCCTCGTCGAACAACTCGAGAAGGCTAAATCTTCAATATTCGCTCAGCCATTCCATGTATTTTACTTACACAAAATGAATATGAACTTCTTTTTATTAAGCTGTTTTTGCTGTGAGCTTAGGAAAAGAGTTGTGGTATAATGAGTGAACTTGATTACATGAAGGAGCCCATGGACACGAGAGAAAAAATCGAAGAGCTAGTAAAAAAACACAAGGTGAAAGACTTCAAGTGGATGGATCCCCATAAGTTTGTTGTGGAACAGTGGGTCCGAATGAAGTGTTTATTCGGCTGTGATGAGTACGGAAAAACGGCAACCTGTCCTCCAAATGTGCCGTCTATTCCCGAATGTGAGAAGTTTTTTTGCGAATACACGTCAGCCCTGGTGATTCATTATGAAAAATCAGTCGATAGGCCGGAAGACAGACATGCCTGGACAAAAACAATCAATTCCCGACTGTTAGAATTGGAGAGAGAGGTGTTTATTTCCGGCTGTAGAAAAGCGTTTCTTTTATTTTTGGACTCCTGCACCTTCTGTGATGGTTGTCCTGGGAAACTTGAAAAGTGCAAGGACCCAAAGAAAGCACGCCCTACTCCAGAGGCTTTAGGCGTGGATGTTTATGCCACCGTTCGACAGATCGGTTACCCGATTGAAGTGCTGTCCGATTATTCACAGACCATGAACCGTTATGCGTTTCTCCTGATTGAATAAGGATTAAGGAATAAGGATTAGGGATTAAGGATTAGGCAGAATAAAGAAAAAGATAAAAGAAAAATGAGTATTCGGGAATCGCTGGAAAAGCTGGAAAAAGAAATCCTCTCTGAGAAAGCTTTTCTCAGTGCCCAGACAAAAGGCCGCAGCCGTCCGGAGAGGCCTCATCCTCTGAGAACGGCTTTCCAGCGTGACCGGGACCGGATCATTCACTCTAAATCATTCCGCCGTCTCAAACACAAAACGCAGGTATTTTTGGCTCCTTACGGAGACCATTACCGCACTCGTCTGACACATACTCTGGAAGTTTCCCAGATCGCACGCACTATCGCCAAAGCGGTCCGCTTGAATGAAGATCTAACAGAAGCTATTGCCTTGGGACATGATTTAGGCCATACACCTTTTGGTCACGCCGGCGAGGAAACTTTGGCCAAACTTCTCCCCCATGGATTCAGTCATTCAGCACAGAGTCTGCGAGTCGTGGAGAAACTCGAGTATGAAGGGAAGGGTTTGAACCTCACTTTTGAAGTCAAGGACGGCATTTCTAAGCACTCGAAAGGCCGGGGTGATATTCTGAGCAAAAAAAAACAACAGATGCCTTCGACTCTGGAAGGACAGATTGTTCGTATCTCCGATGTCATCGCCTATGTCAATCATGACATCGATGATGCCGTACGGGCAGGCGTGATCAAGAACAGTGATATTCCACAGCATCTGACGAAAGTGCTGGGCCGCTGGCATGCCAGTCGAATCGACAGTATGGTGGGCTCTGTTGTCAAAACAAGCCTGAAGTCCGGACTGGAACAAATTTCTCTTGGTAAAGAGATCGAAGAGGCCGTGAATGCTCTACGGGAGTTTCTTTTTGAAAGAGTCTACTTTAATTCTAAGGCAAAAAGGGAGCTGGAAAAAACGGAAAAAATCCTAACGGATATCTACCAGCATGTCCGGATACATCCGGAAGATTATGTCAAATCCTATCCCCAAGGGGATTCCTTTAGCAAAAGGTGTGGAGATTTTATGGCTGGGATGACCGACCTTTTTGCTCTCCGCCTCTACGAACGGCTTTTTTTCCCTTTGACATGGCCTGTCCTCTAACCTGAATATTATTCATAAAAAATGTCGACTCCTCCATCTATCATCAAAGCTAACGACTTGATAGCATGAAATTCATTATCATCTCAAACATCACCTTGTTTGTTAGCCAGTTTAGATCAAATGTCGACCTGTCATTGCGAGAAATGAAATGACGAAGCAATCTCATTTGTAGAGATCGCTTCGCTGTGCTCGCGATGACAAGGTCAGGTCACCACACTCTCTGCGATCGTTCGTTGCGAGGAACAAAGCGACGTGGCAATCTCATGGGCCGATGCCTCGCATCTGTAGCAACCTCGGCTCGTGAATAATCAGGACTAAGAAAAAATCTGAAGAGGATGGAAAAAGCGACATCCGAGGATTTAGCCTTACTAGTTCATTTCTTCTTGAGAAGGATCTCCTCAAAGAATTCTAAGGCCGCCTTATCGTCCTTCTGTCCGAGCCAGAAAATTGCATTCTTGCGCACTTTTGGATTGTCATTAGATCTGGCAATTTCTATCAACATAGGTACAGATCGATCCTTAGGCAGCTGACTGAGGGCAAAAACTGCGGATTGTTTAACTTGTGTATCCTCGTCTGTGTCATCGACGACCGCTTTGAGCGCCTTGACACTTTTTTCGGTTGCTTTTTGTCCCAGCCAGAAAATGGACTGTTTCCGTACTTTTGAGCTCTCGTCATTCTTTGCAATGTGGATCAGTTCTTTAACCGCTGCATCATTCCCGATGAGGTAGAAAGAAAAGATCACTTTTTCTCTCATTTTTCCGCTGTCTTCTTTTTTGAAGATGTCCTTGAGGTACTCGAGGCTTTTGTCATATTTGTTGCTGCCCAGCCAGAAAATGGCTTGTTCTCTTGTTTTTGATGGATACGTTCCAAGAGCCACTTTGCGGAGAAATTCAACGGCTTGAGAATGTACATGAGAACCGATTAAAAAGATAAATTCATTCTGGGTGGACGACTCGGAATTTTCAAATTCCTTTGTGAGAAATTTAAAACTCTCATTTTGGTTGGCCTCTCCAAACCAGTAGAGTGGATAATCCTCAACCGTAAAAGTTTCTTCCAGATCGATGTGACTCGAATCGAGGATCTCTCCATTGGCTGCACTGTGGAGGAAGATGACTCCG
>JAUWVG010000106.1 GCA_030617525.1 Candidatus Aminicenantota bacterium
GAAAACTGGATGGTTGTCTTATTGACAACTGCTCTTTTTCTCGATTTGCGCATATTGCCTTGATGGCAAAGAAAGGAAACCACATTAAAACTAGAGAGGTGGAGACCCTTCGGTCATCGTGGTTTACTGTGTCATCAGATAAGGCTTTTGAGATCCAGACGGATGGTGAGATTGTTCACAGGCCTGATTCCTCCACTCAATTCAGGACAGTTCAATTTAGAATACTGCCACAGGCTTTGACCATTATCTATTGACCTGAATTATTCATAAATAATGCCGACACCACTATCTATCTCTTTTTCATATGTTCCGTTTACAATGGACTTACTAGAGCAGAACCTTAAACACATTTCCCATTTTATGTCGGCATTCTTTACCCTTTGGGCGAGCTGATCTCACTACAAAGTCTTTGTTGTAGCCCACTCGCGGTAGATCACTACAGCTTCGTGGGCCACTGCCTCGCCTTTGCAGCGATCTCAACTCGTGAATAATTCAGGTTAATTGGCGGGAGTGGGTTTTTTCCTTCTAAGTGTTTCGATGTTGAAGTCTTTAAAAATAATGGCAATGGCGATCTTTGTGATAAAGTTGAAGATTAAAAAGCCAATGGCAAAGATACCCATCGAGATTTAGAGTTCAATCAAGGACAGCCGGAAAATGTATATCTGTCCCAATACATATAGTGTGAATCCGGTAATAAGGTTTTCGCATCTTTTTTTTATTTGACTTCTATGCAGGTTTTTATATAGAATTTTTTTGTTTACTATTCCAATAATATTAATAGATAATAGTGATTAAACTTAGAGATGACCTGAATTTAGAGTATAAAGAGATAAAATCTTATAAAGGTCGATAATCAGCTTGAGGGAGATCATCCAGAAATCTTTGATAAATTTACGTTTCGAGAGTTCTAAAAATGAAAAAATTAAGAAAACCTAAAAAGCTGGGTTTGGTCCTAGTCGGGTTGACTCTAGTTGTTTCTGTTTTCCTCCTTGTTATTCTAATCGATTCATGGGGTGGAATTACCCAACCTCTTCCTTTCAATCACAAAATCCATACGGATAATGGATTGGCCTGTGAGGATTGCCATCCCAATTTCATGGAATACGCCTCTTCGGGCCGACCTGAACTTGAAATATGTGCCTCGTGTCATGAAGAGGCACTCACAGAGAGCGAAGAGGAAAAAAGGTTAATGGAATACATTCAAGATGGAAATGAAATTGACTGGGTTCGGCTTTACCGTATCCCTGAGGACGTTTATTTTTCCCATCGGAGGCATGTAGCTGTAGGGAACGTTGAGTGTGCAGTCTGTCACGGAGATATCGTCGAGAGTACGAGGCCTCCCTCAAAAGTACGAAAAATATCAATGGAAAAATGCATGGACTGCCATGAGGATCAAGAAGCGAATAATGATTGTATTGCCTGCCATCGTTAAATATGAAAACCGATAAAAGGAATAGATTATGGCCATAAAACGACGAGATTTTCTTAAGATCGGGGGAGGCCTTTCCCTGAGTTTGCCTTTGTATACGTGTATTTCTGACAAATCCTACAACTCCACTTCCAAAAGTAATTGGCTGGCCGGTGTGGAACAGTGGGTTCCATCTGTTTGCCAGGCTTGCCCTGGGGGGTGCGGGATCATGGTGAGGGTGATTGATGACAGAGCTGTGAAAATCGAAGGAAATCCCCTCCATCCCCTGAATAAAGGGAAAGTCTGTCCAAAGGGGCAGGCAGGTCTGCAGTTATTGTACAGCCCTGAACGTGTTAGAGGGCCGCTAAAAAAGGTTGGTGATCGGAATGAAGAACGCTGGGAGACGATAAGCTGGGATGAGGCTCTGAATACGGTTTCGACCAAACTACAGCAGCTGAGAGAGTCAGGGAAGTCCCACACTGTTGCCTTTGCAGGGAAGAATCAACAAAACACGACTGATGAGCTCGTATCCAGATTTTTTGAGGTCTACGGATCTCCAAATTTCTTCAAATTCGATGAGTGGGCAGCTCTTAAAAATGCGTATTTTGTTTCCCAGGGAATATATGATCTTATGGCCGTTGATCTTAAGAACAGCCGCTTGATCTTGTCCTTCGGGGCAAATTTTCTGTCCAACTGGCCGAACGTCATGGAGAACCAAAGGATTTACGGAGAGAAAAGAGCAGAAGGCGATCTGAAAATAATCCAGATCGAACCGAGATTTTCCATAGAGGCTTCTCGGGCAGATAAGTGGATCCCGATCAATCGGGGTTCGGAAGGTCTGTTGGCGTTAGGTATTGCTTCAGTTTTAATCAAGGAGAGACTGTTCAATCAAGCTTTCGTCGAAAGATTCACCTCCCAATTCAATGAGTTCAGAAGTTTTATCCTTCAAAACATCTCACTTGATCAGGTATCCGAGATGACCGGAGTTCCTCTGAGTTCGATCATTGAAATCGCCAAGGAATTTCATACTCGACATCCCGCTGTTGCTGTCTCCGATTTCAATCTTTCCTATTCCGCCAACAGTCTTTTTAATATACTCGCCGTCCACTCCTTAAATGCTTTAGCCGGCAATATAGATTCGCCAGGGGGATTCCTCCGTCAGAGACAAGCCCCAGTGACTGAATTGCCGCCTGTGACCTTGGATAGTGTCGCAAAGAAGGCTCTTTCGGAGGAAGAGCACTGGGGGACTACCGAAAGCGATCTGCCTCTTCGGTCAAAGAACACTAAAGATATGATCGACAGCATGGTGAATAAATCTCCCTATGGAATAAACTGCCTGTTCTTGTCCTCCCCAGGATATCAGTTCGTTTCTTATATCCAAAAAAAGAAGGCCGAGATTTTGGGAAGTATTCCATTCATCGTCAGCTTCTCTCCATTCATGGATGAAACGAGCTCCTTGGCGGACCTCATTCTCCCCGATACGACGTTTTATGAAAAATGGCAGGATCATCACAGTTCACCCTTATCAAAAATTCCTATTGTCGGAATAAGCAAGCCTGTCATTCAGCCTCTATACCAATCCCGTCCTCTTGAATCAACTCTTCTGACACTTGCCAGGACTATGGGTGAGGACTTCGCCCAGAATTTTCCCTGGTCGGATTACAAGGAGCTTTTGCTTTACAGAATGAAGGGACTCTTCCGGGCAAAAAAGGGAAGCATCTTTTCTTCGTCATATGAGGAAGCACAGCTCAGGATCTTGGAAGAAAGAGGATGGTGGACACCTCAACATAATTCTGAGGATGCCTTTATCAAAGACCTTTTGGAGAAAGGAGGATGGCAAGATCCTTCCTACCACTTCAACGAAAGAAGTTTTGTCTACCAGAATAACTCCCAGAGATTTGTTTTTGTCTCGTCCTTCGAGATTGAGGACGTTGGATCCAACGAAAGCCAGGAAAACGAAGACTATCCCCTCCGTCTTTTTCTGTTCGACCTCCCGTTCACTTCGTCAGATTCCAGCAGTAAGAACATGCCATGGTATCAAGAGAATCTGGGATTCCGATTCGGAATCTTGTGGAAGATTTGGGTCGAGGTGAATCCTGAGACCGCAGGAGCCCTTGGCATACGTGATAAAGACATTGTCTGGGTGGAATCTCCCCAGGGCCGTATCAAGGCTGTCGCCAGGATTTTTCCGGGAATCGGGCCTGAAATCGTGGGAATGCCTTTGAATAAAACTGAACACCCGTTAGCTTCGAAGGGAGAGACCGATATCAATGATCCCCTTCATCTCCTTGAGGAAACATATGATGAACGGACTGGAATTCCTGATCGAATGTCAACGCGCGTCAAAATTTACAAGGCGAGAGGGAGATAGACAGATGAGAAAATGGGGAATGGTTATTGACTTAGATAGATGTACGGGTTGCCAAGCGTGTGTGGTTGCCTGCAAAGCGGAAAACAATGTAGTATTTTCGGATCCTACCCAGGAAGAGACTCATAGAGCCATATCCTGGATGTCCGTCCTCACTGTTCTGGAGGGCGAGTATCCTGATGTCAAAGAGAGTTATATTCCCAGGCCTTGTATGCACTGTGAAAATCCACCCTGTGTCAAGGTTTGTCCGGTAGGAGCGACCTACAAAAATCCGGAGGGAATTGTCGCTCAGGTCTACACGCGCTGTATCGGTTGTCGCTACTGCACCAATAATTGTCCCTATACTCTCAAATATTTCAATTATTACCGTCCCCGATGGTCCAATGAGATGAAGAACCTATTGAATCCTGATGTCTCCAAAAGACAGGTTGGAGTGGTTGAGAAATGCTCGTTCTGCCATCACAGGCTGCAGAAAGCGAAAGAGGATGCCCGGTTCGAGAAAAGGGAACTCAGGGAAGAAGACTACGTTCCAGCCTGTGTCCAGACCTGTCCCACAGGCGCACTGATTTTCGGAGATCTGCAGAATCCAAAAAGTGAAGTTCACCGGCTGTCGAAGATTTCACGTGCTTTTCGGTTGCTGGAAGAATTGGGAACGGAGCCGCAAGTCTTCTATTTAACGGAGGGAGAGTGGCATGGATAACAAAAGTGATGACTATTCGAAGGTCGAAGAGGACCTTCTCAGGCCGATTACCCAAACGGGCCGTGATTTTTATGTTACGGTGGCCATTCTCCTGGCTATCATTTCTGTCGGTGTCTTTGCCTGGATTATTCAGTTAAGAGAAGGTCTGGGAGTCACCGGCTTGAACAGACCCATCTTCTGGGGATTTTACATTACCAATTTCGTCTTTTTCATCGGAATCAGTCATGCAGGTACTCTGATTTCAGCCATCCTTCGCTTGGCGAATGCCGAATGGCGCAGAGCCATAACCCGGTCTGCCGAAGTTATCACGGTGTTGGTGCTGTTTTTCGGTGTCTTGAACATCATAAACGACTTGGGTAGGCCTGACAGGTTGCTCTATACGATTTTTCACGGGGAATTTCGGTCACCACTATTATGGGATGTTGTCAGCATCAGCATATATTTTATCTGTAGCAGTATCTATCTCTTTCTTCCTCTGATCCCTGATATTGCCCTAATGAGGGACAAATTTAAGGGCACGAGGAAAGGAAAGATTTACCGAATACTAGCGCTTGGCTGGAAGGGGACGGAGAAACAGTGGAAAATTCTGGGAAGGGCGATTTCACTGATGGCCGTTCTAGTCATTCCCATCGCAGTTTCGGTCCACACCGTCGTATCCTATGTGTTCGCCATGACAATTCAACCCATGTGGCACAGTACGATTTTCGGGCCATATTTTGTCACGGGTGCGATATTCTCCGGAATTGCGGCGTTGCTTATTGCAATGGTCATTATCCGGAAAAGCTGTCACTTGCAGGCCTATCTGAAACCCGTGCATTTCAACAACCTGGGATTGCTTCTTCTGGTGATGAGCCTTCTCTGGTTCTATTTCACGTTTACTGAAAACCTCACTTCTTTTTATGGTGCTGAACCATCCCATCTAGCCGTGTTTTATGCGAAACTCACAGGACAGTATGCCCCCTATTTCTGGGTTATGGTGTTTTTATGTTTTATCTTACCGGTGGCTGTTCTATCCAATCGGAAAACCAGGACCATATCCGGAATTTTTTTGGTTTCCTGCGGTGTGATCGTGGGCATGTGGTTGGAGCGTTATACAATCGTCTTGCCGACGCTGATCAATCCCCGCCTGCCGATTGAAAGAGGAACATATACTCCAACCTGGGTTGAACTCGCAATAACGGCTGCGTGTTTCGCAGCATTTATACTGCTGTACATATTATTCGTCAAAGCGTTCCCGATCGTATCTATCTGGGAGATCAAGGAAGGAAAAGAGGTGGGCGTTGAAGAGACAGCCGAGAGAGTCAAAAGCTATCTTCCCGATACAGTTTTTGAAAAAAAATCTGGAGGCTTGGGTGCGAATGAGATTAATTCACCGTCGAAAAGAGAAAATGATCATGAGTAAAAGGAAGAGATCGATTATAAATATTCTCATGAGAGTGTGCATCGGTCTCATGATGATCTCGAGCGCTGTCCCCCCGGTCTTCTCACAAGGAGAGGATACTTATCTCCTCCCTGAAAATCCAATGACTGGGGCAGATATATTCTTCAAAAAAGGCTGCATCGAGTGCCACACGGTTTGGGGGATCGGTAAGACCTTCGGCCCCGATCTCACTCAGATCGGGATGGAGAAGGATTTCTTCAAGTTGTCTGGAGCTCTCTGGAGTCATTCGCCCAAAATGATCAACATTATGGAGGAGAAGGGAATCGAAAAGCCGGTTTTTTCCCCACAAGAGATTGAAGCCTTGTTAGCTTACATATATTATCTCGGCTTAATCGATGAGTTGGGCGACTATTTGAGAGGGGAGGAGATTTTTACGAATAAAGGCTGTTCCCGGTGCCATTCACTCGGGGGGAGCCCTGAAAAAGCAGGGCCTAACCTGGACAAATACGGACGCTATGTTTCGCCGGTCTATATCGTCACCGCCCTCTGGAATCACAGTGCTACAGTCAGCCAGGCCATGCTCAATCAGTCCTTTACTCCGAGAGAGATGTGTCATCTTTTGGCTTTTATTAAAGGAAATGCAGCCAATCCTGAGGGAAAAACCGTCTACATTCAACCCGGAAGTCCAAGGAAGGGTCAAAAAGTTTTTATGGAAAAACGCTGTGTCTCTTGTCACAGCCAGCAGAACCTTGATCTGCAGGAAAGTGATCTACAAAAGAGTTTGACAGAGATCGTGGGTATGATGTGGAATCATTCCTCTTCCATGTGGCAGGAAATGAAATCCAGAAATCTGACGATACCCAGATTCGATGTTGGGGAAATGTCAGATTTGACGGCGTATCTATATTTCATCTCTTTTTACGGCAAAAAAGGCAATCCTACAAGAGGAGAGGTCATTTTCAAGGAAAAAGGATGTTTTTCCTGCCACAGCAAGGAGGCGATCGATGCGGGGAAAGGGATCGATTTGAAAGACATCCCAAGATCGTCCTTTTTAGAGTTGATTTCGGCTATGTGGAATCATGCTCCCGAGATGGAAAAAATGGTTACGGAGATGAATCTGACCTGGCCAAGGTTTGAAAAAAACGAAATGAAGGATCTGATTTCCTATATTCAATCCATGAAATAAAAGCTTTTGCTGATATTGAGATTAAGTTGCCTCAAGCATTTAAATAGCCATGCTATCAGAAAGGATTCGGATAATCAGCTAGCTGAAGTTGAATAGGCTTTCTGCTTTCTGATTGTTTCGATGTTAAAATCTTCAAAAATAATGGCAATGGCGATCTTTGTGATAAAGGTGAAGATCAAAAAGCCAATGGCAAAGATACCCATCGAGACCCTGAGTTCAACCAGGGACGGCCGGTATATGTAAATCTGTCCCAATGAATCCGGCGTGAATCCGGGGATGAGGAGAGCGATTCCCTTTTCGATATAAACA
>JAUWVG010000148.1 GCA_030617525.1 Candidatus Aminicenantota bacterium
CACGGGGCCTGCGGCGTATCCAATCCGCCACCCAGTCATGGCGTAAGCCTTGGAGACGCCATTGATGATGATGGTTTTTCTTTTGATGTCCTCTCCCAATGTGGCGAAGCTTGTGAACTGGAAATCATCATAGATAAGCTTTTCATAGATTTCATCTGCTATGACATAGATATCCTCCTCCAGAAGGATCTCTGCCAGAGCTTCGAGTTCGTGTCGGGGATAAGCCGTCCCTGTGGGATTTGAAGGGTTATTCAGGATGATAGCCTTGGTCGCTGGAGAAACAGCGGCACTGAGCTGATCGGGAGTCAGCCGAAATCCATCCTCTTCTTTTGTGGGCACAGTCACGGCCTTGCCATCGGCCAGAGCGACGGTGTGAGGGTAGGTGACCCAATATGGAGCAGGGACGATGACTTCATCTCCGTCATTGATCAGAGCCTGTATGAGGTGGTAAAGAGAGCTCTTTGCACCCGTCGATACCAGGATTTCCTTTCTAGAGTAAGTGAGGCCGTGATCTTCCTTCAGCCTGTTGATAATGGCGTCTTTTAATATGGGAATTCCGTCGATCTGTGTGTATTTCGTAAAATTGTTTTCGATGGCCTTATGGCCCGCCTCTTTCGCATTTAAGGGTGTAGGAAAGTCCGGTTCCCCGACGCTGAGGTCAATGACATCAATACCCTGGGCTTTCATGGCTAGGGCCTTGGCATTGACTTTAAAAGTGGGAGACTCGCCGATTTTATTTGCCTTATCTGATACCATGGTTTACCTTTTTCGAGTAGAGAATCGCGCTATTCTTTGTTGCTGTCTTTTTCTGGATTGAGCTTATTCTTCAGGTACTTGTTCAGGTCGACTCCGGTAATGGATTTCACCACATCCGGCAGCTGTGCCAACACCTCTCCGACCTGTGCCGTAATTTTTGTTGTCCCAAGCCCCTTGTCTCCTCCGATGACAACGATCTTATCCACTTTTGAAAGAGGTTCGGCGACGGATTTAGCTAATTCAGGCAGGATTTGAAGATAGTTCTCCAGGATAGCTGCATGATTGTATTTTTCCCATGCCTGGGCTTTTTTCAGCATGGCTTCAGCCTCGGCGAGGCCTTTTTGTCTTATTTTTTCCGCTTCCGCATGGCCCTCAAATTTTATGGCTTCGGCCTTTCCTCTGGCTTCGGCCTGGATACGGTATTCTTCGGCTTCGGCTTCGGCCCGGATCTGGTATTTTCGGGCATCGGCGGGTTTGAGAACAGTTGCATTCAGTTCTTTTTCCTTTCGGGAAATTTCAAGTTCTTCTATTTTGATGGCTTCCTGTGTTTCGTTGATTTTGACTTTGGATTGTTCCTTTTTGATTTCCTGGTTCAATCGTGAACGCTCGAGTTCATAGGCATAATCGGCCTTTGCCTTTTTCTCATTGACAAGAACCTGCGATTCGGATTTTTTTGCCTCGTTTTCCCACTGTGCTTTTGCAATAAGGGCTTCGGCTGCAAGCCGGGCAATCTCCCCCTCTTTTCGTGCGGCTGATGACTTGATGATCGCTTCTTTTTCCGTCTCTGCTTCAGCGATCGTCGCATCTCTTTTGGCCATAGCTATTTTGGGTTTTCCCAGGGCGTCGAGATACCCTTGTGTGTCTCGGACATCCTTGAGCGCAAATGACATCATGACCAGGCCCATCCTGGAAAAATCGGCTTGTGTGGCTTGATTGACCTGCTTTGAGAATTCGTGTCGTCCTTTATAGATATCTTCAATGGTCATGGTACCGATCACCTCTCGCATTTTGCCTTCGAGAATGGATTCGGCCACCTCTCGGATTCCTTCCTTTCCCAGCCCCAGGAACTGTTCTGCGGCTAAGTGGATTGCTTGCTCTGAGGAATCGATCTTGATCTGGGCGGCGGCATCGGCCATCAGAGGGACTCCTCCTGTCGTCAAGACTTCTGGTGTTCTTATATTCAAGGTCAGCACTTCCATAGGGAGAGTATCGACGGTTTCGACAAAAGGGAAAACAAATGTTCCTCCGCCGATGCGGTGCCGATATCCGATTTTTGATTTTGTGCCGTCTGCCTCGATGCGTGTTCTTTTTCTTCCGCCTGAAATGATGAGAATTTCATTCGGGCCGACTTTCCTGTACTGCTTTGCAAAAAGAAGGACAAGGAGGCCCAATACAATGAGAATTGCGCCAATCAGAATGAAGAGAGATAACATGCCCATGATTACCTCCTAGGGAAAATCCCCTGTTGAGAGAAGACGATCTTATTTGTATTTAAATTATGAGTGCTCGCTCCTCTCTCTCGTAATAAGTTTTGGAACAGATATACTATACTTAAGTGCAATAATTTTCAAGCATTTCTAGCGACTTGAATGCATTGCTAAATTCATGAAATTGAAAAGAGATTTTTAGGAGCGGTCGAAGAATCTGAAGCGAATGAGATGAAAGATCGCTGCCACGCCGTCCTTCCATCCAATTTTTTTCCCTTCAGTATAATCTCTTCCCGAGTAGGATATCGGGACTTCGTAGATCCGGCACTTTTGTCTGGCAAGTTTCATGGTGATTTCCGGCTCGATTCCAAATCTTTTAGATTTGATAGTGATCTTATCCAGGATTTCCTTCCGAAAGACTTTATAGCAGGTTTCCATGTCAGTGAGATTGAGGTTGGACAGCATGTTGGATAAGGTTGTGAGAAATTTGTTTCCGATGTAATGCCAGAAAAAGAGCACACGATGTGGGCCGCCGAGGAAACGAGATCCATAGACGGCGTCGGCTCGACCATCAAGCAGTGGGGTGAGGAGCACGGGGTATTCCCGGGGATCATACTCCAAATCGGCATCTTGGATGATGACAAAATCTCCTGTAGCGAGGGAGAACCCAGTCTGTAGTGCAGATCCTTTTCCTTGATTTTTTTCGTGGAGTTTGACTTTTACGTTTGGATATTCGAGATTTTTCAGAATTTCCCGTGTTCCATCTGTGGAACCATCGTCGATGAGAATAATTTCTTTTTCCATATCGAGTTCGACATCCTGGACCTGTTGAATGATCTTATTCACGGTGTTTTTTTCGTTATAAACGGGAATGATGATAGATAGCTTCATCGTTTATTGTCCTTTATCAATTCTTAACCTGCTGAAAATACAGAAATTAAAGTAAACACCGACATTTTTTATGAATTATTCAGGTTGAGTTTCTCTTGGAAGTAATCAATGGTTTTTTGTAGCCCTTGTTCCAGTCCAACTTTAGGCATCCAGTTGATTTTTTCTTTAACGGAGGAGATATCCGGACATCTCCTGATGGGATCATCTGATGGCAGTGGTTTGTATTCTATTGTTGCGGAGGATTGAGTGAGCTTGAGGATGATTTCTGCGAGTTCAAGTATGGTGCGTTCTTCGGGATTTCCCAGGTTTAATGGCCCAGGGATATTATCCGAGTCCATGATCGAAATAAACCCTTCAATAAGATCGGAGACATAACAGAAAGATCTTGTCTGTAAACCGTCTCCGTAGATGGTCAAAGGTTCTCTCTTAAGGGCCTGAATCACTAAATTGCTGACAACGCGTCCGTCGTTGAGAGCCATACGGGGACCATATGTGTTAAAAATACGAACGATTTTGATGTCCACTTTGTTTTGGCGGTGATAATCCATGGCCAGTGTCTCCGCCAGACGTTTCCCTTCATCATAGCAGCTGCGCAGACCGATGGGATTGACATGTCCCCAGTATGTTTCAGGTTGAGGATGGACTTCCGGATTGCCGTAGACTTCGGATGTGGAGGCGAGGAGGAATCGGGCTTTAGTTCTTTTTGCCAGGCCAAGCATGTTAATCGTTCCCATGACATTGGTCTTTACGGTCTTTATAGCATTGTATTGGTAGTGTATTGGGGAAGCCGGACAAGCCAGATGATAGATTTGATCCACTTCAACAAAAAGAGGATGTATGATGTCCTGTCTGATGAGTTCAAAATGAGGGTGGGAGAGCAAATGACGGATATTATCTTTGCTCCCTGAAAAGAAGTTGTCCACACAGATCGTTTCCAATCCTCTTTCAAGGAGAGATTCACAGAGATGGCTGCCTAAAAAACCTGCGCCGCCCGTGACTAAAACACGCTTCATGTCTCGCCTCCTTTTGGATTTGAACCGTACGCCATGAAAAGAAGGCTTTTTGTCTTCAACACCTCCTTTTGGATTTGGATCAGTTCCTTTATGCCTTTTTCGGCCAGAGCGAGGAGCTTGTCGAATTCTTTTTTTGAAAAAGGTTTTTTTTCAGCGGTCGCCTGGATTTCGATGATTTGACCTGAATCATTCATCACGACATTCATGTCGATATCTGCACCGGAATCTTCGAAATAATCGAGGTCCAACAGGAGATCCCCGTTGACGATTCCAACGCTGGTTGCGCCAACCAGATGTTTCAAAGGCATCTCCTCGAGAATATCCTTTTCCAGCAAATTGTTGAGAACACAGGCCAGTGCAACACAGCCGGCTGTGATAGATGCCGACCGCGTTCCTCCATCGGCCTGAAGAACGTCACAATCGACAATGATGGTTCTTTCGCCCAGGGCATGCAGATCTGTGGATGTCCTGAGTGACCTGCCGATGAGGCGTTGGATTTCCTGGGTTCGCCCCGAGAGCCGGCCGAAGTGTCTTTCCCTTGCTGTTCTTTTTTCAGTAGAGCCGGGAAGCATGGCATATTCAGCCGTTATCCAACCTGATCCGGAACCTCTCAAAAAATGAGGAACTTTCTCTTCGACGGTAGCAGAGGCAATAACTTTTGTTTTTCCGGTGGTAATAAGTGCAGAACCTGAAGAAAAATCGAGATAGTCGGGGACAATTTTTACCGGTCTTAAACTGTCGGACAATCTTTTCTTAAGCCTCTTTGGATTTTTGTGTTCCTTGGCTATTTTTGGCCTCCCTTTCGTTATGTTGATGGATTTATTACCTATTGATTACGACTTTCTGGCCGTGTCTCTGATTCAGGTCGGGTTTTCCATCTGTTGTGGAACCAAAGCCAACATTTTGGATTGTCCCGAATCTGATTCTCAATAATTTTAGTGCAAATCTGAGTTATTTTCAATACATCTTGCTCACGGTCACCTGATAGGGAAATTTTCACTGGGGGAAGGATTTTAATGTGAAAGGTGTGTGCCGACGAAGGAATAGAAAAGACGGGGATGATAGGAGCCTGGGTTCTGAGGTGAAATGTGGCCAGCCCTGGTGTTGTTGCGGCTGCCTTTCCAAAGAAATCGACAAAAACAGCTTCACTGTCCAGAACATTCTGATCGATGAGAATGGCAACCATGGTGTTCTCGCGAAGGGCTCTAAGGACTTCGCGTGCTGCTTTTTGTTTGTAGATGACTTCCTCTCCTAGATCTAATCTCATTTGAAGAAGTTCCTTTTCCAAAAAAACATTGTCCAACGGTCTGGCCATGACTTTTAGGGGCCCCAACCGAGAGACGAAGTAAGGTGCAATTTCCCAATTTCCAAAATGACCGGTAAAAAGCAGTGCACCTTTTTTCTCCTTCAGAGCATTCTGGATATGTTCTGCCCCTTCGACATTAATAAGCCGGGATTTTGTGTGCTCTTTAAGAGTAGAGAATTTGATGAAGTCCATCAGAACTTCTCCAAAGTGGGAAAATGAACTTCTGGCTATGGATTTGAGAGATTTTGGCGAGTGGTTTTTTCCCAGAGCAAAGGAGAGGTTGGAGATTGCAATGTGTCGCCGCCTTTTATCGCAGAGGAAAAACAAGAGCCCAAGTTTTCGGCCCAGGGCAAGACAAAATTTTCTGGGAAAAAGAGAAAAAAGCCCTTTGATCAATTTAAACAGCAGGAATAACAATAAATCGACTGATTTTTTCATTTAGACTAGTCTTTGAATGTCTGTTAATGACATCAGAATGTCTTTGTAGAAACCATCCTCTATCTTTAGATCAATTTTTAAATAGTAAACGGGGATGTTGTTGAAATCCTTAAGGCCTTGGAGTTTTACAGAATCTTTTTCAGTCGTGATGATCATGTCTGCCGCGTGTCTATTATAAACTTTTACAATCTTTTTTACAGATGATCTTGGATAGGCAAAATGGTCGGGAAACTTTAGAAAATAACAGGGTTTTATCCCAATTTCTTCGAGAAGAGAGACAAATCGTTCCGGTCGGGCAATTCCTGATATGGCCAGAACCTTATTGCCTTCGACTTGGGCAAGAGGTTCAGTGTCCTTGTTTTCTGTCTTGAACAATCCTTTGCTAAAAACTGAATAAGAGAATATTTGCGCGGTGGGAGCCATCTCTTTGATGCGCTTTTTGGATTGCAAAAAAAGGCTTTCTTCTACGAGAACAAAATGGGCGCGGCTTAGGGAGGCTAGCGGTTCGCGCAGAGCCGTTTTTTCACGGGGATCGAAGAGCACCAAATCAATATCTCTTTTGAGTTTCTGGTGTTGGAAACCATCATCC
>JAUWVG010000008.1 GCA_030617525.1 Candidatus Aminicenantota bacterium
ACAGTGAAGCATCCTTAACATCCAGGGCTTTCTCTCCGAATATGGCCTTGAGAAGTTTTTCTTCCGGAGACAGCTGAGTCTCTCCTTTTGGGGCCACTTTTCCAACGAGGATATCGCCCGATTTCACCTGGGCACCGATGCAAACGATCCCGCTTTCATCCAGGTTACGCAGAAGGTTTTCGGGGACATTGGGAATGTCTATGGTGATTTCCTCAGGCCCAAGTTTTGTATCTCGGGCTTCAATAGATTGTTCGACAATATGAAGTGAGGTAAAGATGTCGTCTTTGATGAGTTTTTCACTGACGACTATGGCATCTTCAAAGTTATAGCCTCTCCAGGGCATGAACGCACACAGAACATTGCGGCCTAAAGATAATTCTCCCATATCCGTACATGAACTATCCGCAAGTATTTGTCCTTTCTCGACTCTATCGCCTTTCCTCACAATGGGACGATGGGACAAACTGGTATTCTGGTTGGTGCGCAGAAACTTTGTCAGAAGATAGAGATCCGCTCCTAGATCGTATTCTTTTGTGCTCTTGAGTTCATCCACTCGCACGAGTATTCTTTCTGCATCGACAAACTCGACTACGCCCGACCTATCGCAAATAATGACATCACCCGAACCCTTTGCAATAAAATGTTCAATCCCGGTTCCAACGAGAGGAGCTTCGGGTTTGAGCAAGGGTACGGCCTGCCTCTGCATGTTTGATCCCATAAGAGCCCTGTTGGCATCGTCGTGTTCGAGGAAGGGAATCAGAGATGTCGAAAGAGAGACCAACTGCTTAGGAGACACATCGATATAATCAATCTGTTCCTTCGGCAGGAGCTTAAAATCTCCCAACTGCCGGGCACTTATCAGGTCTTTTTGGAAATATCCTTTTTCATCCACAGCAGCATTTGCCTGTGCAATATTGTGTTTTTCTTCCTCCCAGGCTGTGAGATAAAAACAATAGGGTTCCACAACAGGAAAGTGTTTTTTCTTGTTTTTCTTTATCTTGCTGATTTCTTTTTTCATATCATTTTTCTCGATGACATCACCGACACTCAGTTCACTATCACCGGGGTGAAGAATTTTCACATAATCAAGCACTCTTCCTTTCTTGACTTTTCTGTAAGGAGTTTCTACAAATCCGAATTCATTGACTCTCGCAAAACTGCTCAGCGAAGATATCAAGCCGATATTTGGACCTTCGGGAGTCTCGATAGGGCAGATCCGGCCGTAATGAGAAGCCTGGATATCTCTCACCTCAAAACCGGCTCTTTCCCGGCTCAGGCCCCCAGGCCCGAGCGCACTCAGACGCCTTTTATGAGTCGTTTCGGCTAGAGTATTTATCTGATCCATGAACTGGGAGAGCTGAGAACTGCCAAAAAATTCCTTTAATGCGGCAATCACGGGTTTCGAGTTGATCAGATCCTGAGGCATTGCCGATGCCAGATCTTGAGCTATAGTCATTTTTTCTTTGACTGTCCGCTCCATACGTGTCAAGCCGATACGGAAGGCATTTTCTACAAGCTCCCCGACCGATCGGACACGGCGGTTCCCTAAATGATCGATATCATCCACAGATCCTTCAGAAGCACGGAGATAGAGCAAATATTTCATGACTTCTACAAAGTCAGAAGGCGTGAGGGTTTTTTCATCCAACGATGTCTCAAGTCCCAGCTTGATATTCATTTTAAGCCGGCCGATTCGAGAAAAGTTGTATTTTTGAGGATTAAAAAACAAATTTTTAAAAAGATTGTGAGTACTTTCCAGTGTGTGCGGTTCGCCCGGCCGGAGCTTCTTGTATATTTCTCCGAGGGCTAGATTGGTGTCTGTCGTGGTATCCTTTTTCAGGGTGTTGAATATGATTTCACCAATCCGGTCGGACAGTGGAAAATACACTTCAAAAGGCTCAGCATGCTTGCCAAGCTCGTCAAGTTCTTTATCCGTGATCGGATCGTTGTATTTGATGATCTCTTCGACATTTACAACAGAATGAGCATTTTCAAGTTCTTTATCCGCAAGTCGGATTTTTTCTATCTTCTTTTCCTTAAGAACCTTTAAATGCTCTTTGTTCAACTTTTTCTTGGCTGGAACGAGGACTTTCTTTGAGGAGTCGAGGATATCTTCCGCCGCCACTTTGCCAATAAGATTCTCAGAAACGTTCCAGTAAAAATGTTCATTCTTTGGAGAAATGGTGTAAGTTTTATAAAACAGACGAATGATCTCTTCGTCAGAGCCGAATCCCAGTGCTCTTAAAAACACGCTGGCCAGAAATTTCTTTTTCCGGTCCAACCTGACAAACAGAATATTTTTGCTGTCATACTCAAATTCCACCCAGGCGCCACGGTAGGGAATAATCTTTCCAATGTAAAAACCTTTTCCCTCACCAGGCCTAAAAAAGACACCCGGAGACCTCTGAAGCTGGCTGACAACAACCCGTTCAATTCCGTTAAAAATAAAAGTGCCCTTGTTTGTCATAAGAGGGATATCCCCAAAATAGACTTCTTGTTCTTTGATGTGCTTGAGTCTTTTTGTTTTGGTAGTGGGATCCTTTTCCCAGGAGATCAATCGCACTTTAATCCTTAAAGGAGTAGAGAATGTATACCCTTTCTGGAGGCATTCCGTAGGACTGTATTTCATCTTCAACTTGACATTGTCACCACACTGTTCACAGATGGGAACTTCAATCTTTTTTACAGCACTACAGTATGGACAGATTTCGTTCTCTGTAAGCTCTACACCCGGAGGAAGAAGTGTACCGCACCCGTTGCAGCGGTTTCTTGAGTTTTCAACTCCTTTTAACCGGCCACATTTGCATTCCCAATTGCCGATTGTATAACTGATAAAGTCAAGTTGAGTCGTTTCTTTGAAGTCAGAGACAGGAAAAATATCCTTAAAAGCGGCCTGCAAACCGATCTCTTTTCTCTCATCGGGCAGATATTCCATTTGAAGGAATTCTACATAGGACTCTTTCTGGATGGCCAGCATATCCGGCATGGGAAAGGTTCCTTCGATTTTTGAAAAATCGACTCTTTTTCGATAAATGTTTTCCGATTCATTAAGCATTTTTGCTCTCTCAGAAGGATTTTAGATTTTTTAAAGCCATAGAATTAGGAGACTCAATCTATTCCACCTCAACAGTTGCCCCAACTTCTTCAAATTTTTTCTTGATCTCTTCAGCCTCTTCCTTGGACACATTTTCTTTTATGGCTTTCGGATGCGAGTCCACCAGATCTTTGGCTTCCTTCAATCCAAGACTCGTCACCTCTCTTACCGTCTTGATGACATTGATCTTTTTATCACCGATGGCTTTTAATACGACATTGAATTCGGTCTTTTCCTCTTCAGCTTGAGCTTCCGCCTGGGCACCTGGGCCAGCAGCCGTTGGGGCGGCCATAGCGGCAGCACTCACGCCGTATCTTTCCTCAAATTCTTTGATGTAATCCGCCAATTCAAGAACAGTCAGATTGTCTAGATGCACGAAAAATTGTTCTTTAGTCATTGTAGAAGTTTTCTCCTTTTTACTTTTGGTTGTTTCTTTTGTTTCTTTTTCCTTTGTCGTTTCCGTGGCTTCATTTGTTTGTGCTTTGGACATTTTTACCTCCAACCCTATTTTTTTGATTTTAATTGATCCAGCATACTGCCCACACTATTGAGCGGGGCCTGCCAGGTCCTTAAGAATGTTGTTATCGGATAGGCCATGAAAAAACCCAATTTAGCCAATAAATCATCTTTTGAAGTCAATTTGGCTATCTCTGGAAATCTTTCTTCCTCAAGAAATTGCCCTTCGATGATCCCACACTTTACGCTTAACACTTTGTGCTGAACGGAAAAATCTTTGATCAACCGTGCCAAACCTATGGGATTTTCTTGAGCAAAAGCGATCGCTGTAGGGCCTCGAAACTGCGATTTCAAATCATCGGAAAAGTCCTCTTTAAGAGCTCTCAGAGCCAGCCGGTTTTTGATCACCAGAAATGAATAAGAATTTTCCCGGATTTGTTTTCTAAACTCAACAGCCAATGAAACCGGCATTTTCATAAAATCCAGGAGATAAAAAGAATCGTGCTTGGCAAAAAATTCATGAATCTCACTGACCTGCTGCTCTTTTTTGGCTCTATTCACATTCACTCTCATCTCTCCTGTTTGTCCAAAAAATCTTCAATCAATTTGATCGAAGGCCCCATTGTCGTCGATATGTAGATGTTTCTAATGTATTTCCCTTTAGCTGCGGGAGGCTTTGCATGTAAAATCGCCTGCACAAAAGACACAATGTTGTCTTTCAGCTTTCCCTCTGTAAAGGACACCTTCCCTACTGAGGAATGAACGATAGCGTTTTTGTCGACTCGAAATTCCACCCGGCCTGCCTTGATTTCATCGATGGCCTTAATGACATCAAAAGTGACAGTTCCGGATTTGGGATTCGGCATCAAGCCCTTTGGTCCGAGTACTCGACCAAGCTTGCTGATGCCTTTCATCATATCCGGAGTGGCAATGAGCACATCAAATTCTGACCAACCTTTGGAAATTTTTTCAATGAGGTCTTCTCCGCCAGCTTCATCCGCACCTGCTTTCTCGGCTTCAGAAATTTTCTCGCCCGAAGCAATCACACACACTTTTATTGTTTTCCCCGTTCCATGAGGAAGAACGATAGTCCCTCTCACCATCTGGTCGGAATGCTTTGGATCCACTCCTAAACGGAGAGAAATATCAACGGATTCATCGAACTTCACAAAACTTAGTTTCTTGATAAGGCCAACGGTTTCGTCGATGGAATACTCCCCTTTTTCACACAACTCTTTGGCTTTTGCGTATTGTTTTCCTCTTTTAGTCACTGATAATCTCCAATCCCATGTTTTTCGCGGTCCCTTCAATGATTCTGGCCGCATTTTCCACATCATAGGCGTTAAGATCCGTCATTTTGATTTTTGCAATCTCTTCGAGCTGTTTTCTTGTGACCTTCCCAACTTTTTCTTTATTTGGTTCTCCCGAGCCTTTTGCGATACCGGCTGCTTTTTTTAAAAGATAAGAAGCAGGAGGAGATTTCATTTCAAAAGTGAATCTTCCATTCTTAAATACCGAGATGATGACCGGCACGACAGTCCCGGGTTCCATTTTACTCGTCTTGTCATTAAACTGACGGACAAAATCCATGATCGGTACACCATGCTGGCCGAGGGTTGGTCCAACCGGAGGGGCGGGACTGGCTTGACCGGCTTCAATCTGGAGTTTGAGAACTGCCATAACTTCTTGTGCCATTATTCCTCCTATATTTTTTCTACCTGTAAAAATTCAAGCTCCACAGGGGTTGAGCGTCCAAAAATCGTCACCAGAACCTTGAGTGTGCTTCTCTCATGGTTCACTTCTTCAACAATCCCATTAAAATTGAAAAAAGGGCCATCAATGATACGGACGGCTTCTCCTTTCTCAAAAGAATGTTTGGGTTTGGGTTTTTCAGAAGTTGTCTCCATGTGTTCGACAATTTGACTGACCTCATCTTTATTTAAAGGAGAAGGCTGTTTGCCTGAGCCTACAAAACCGGTGACCTTAGGAGTATCCCGGATGATCAGCCAGTTTTCATCACTCATTTCCATCTCAATGAGAATGTATCCTGGATAAGACCTTTTAGTGGAGACGACCTTGCGGCCTCCTTTAATTTCAACCACACCTTCCGTCGGAATGATGATTTGTCCGATCTGACCCTCGATGCTCATCTCTATAGCTCTCTGTCGAATGGATTCAGAGACAAACTTTTCAAAACCTGAGTACGTATGTACGACATACCAATTTTTAGCCATTTTAAAACCTAGTCCATTAAAAAATTGCTTTAACCTGAGATATCAACCAGGAAAAAAGGAGATCCAATAAATAAAGATAGACGCCGAAGAACGCCGTGGCAATGAGAACGACAACTGTTGTGCTGTACACTTCATTCTTCGAAGGCCACGTCACCTTCTTTATTTCTGCCTTTACATCTCGCAAAAAAACAATAAAACGCTTGTACCATCTGATTTTTTGACTCATATTCTACCCTTCAGATAAAAATAGTAATCTTAATTGAGTGATTTATCTCTATTGATTCTCCCATGTTAATTTTTGAAGCTCTGCCAGAGATCGAATTTATTTTATTTAGTGGCAGGTGAGGCAGGACTCGAACCCGCAACCCCCGGTTTTGGAGACCGATGCTCTAGCCAGTTGAGCTACTCACCTGCAATCAATCTATTTCATTCAGATCAGCAGCCGGCTTTACAGCCAGCCCTGGTGTCTACTTCACCTCCTTATGAAGGGTATGTTTTCTACAAAATTTGCAGTATTTTTTCAATTCATATTTACTTGTTTGCTGTTTTTTATTCCGGGTCGTCGAATAATTCCGTTGTTTACATACCGTACATTGTAGCGTGACTATATCTCTCATCTTATTTCTGCTTTTTCATTTATTTTTGTCTTTTCTTTTCTATTCGATGATTTCTGTGACCGTTCCGGCTCCGACCGTGCGGCCTCCCTCTCTAATCGCAAACCGCTGTCCTTTCTCCATCGCCACGTTTGTGATCAGGTTGAGCTCCACTGTCACGTTGTCACCAGGCATCATCATCTCAACTCCGCCCGGCAGCTTGACCGTTCCTGTCACATCGGTGGTTTGAAAATAAAACTGAGGCCTGTATCCTGAGAAAAACGGAGTATGCCGTCCTCCTTCTTCTTTCGACAGCGCATATATTTGCGCCTTGCACTTCGTATGCGGTGTGATCGACCCGGGTTTAGACAATAACTGTCCTCGCTCGACTTCATCTTTGTCCGTCCCTCTCAATAAAATACCAACGTTGTCGCCGGCCATCCCGTCATCAAGAAGTTTGCGAAACATTTCGACTCCTGTCACCACTCTCTTCCGCGTCTCTCCAAATCCAACGATCTCTATACTCTCTCCTACCTTAATCTTTCCTCTCTCTATCCGGCCCGTCACAACTGTCCCACGTCCACTGATTGAAAAAATATCCTCTATCGGCATCAAAAAGGGCTGATCCACCAATCTCACAGGCTCAGGAATAAACGAATCCACCGCATCCATCAATTCCAGTATCGGCTTGTTGACTTCAGATTCGGGATTCCCATCACTCTCCAGCGACTTGAGCGCGCTCCCACGGACAATCGGAATATCATCACCAGGAAATTCGTACTTCGTCAACAATTCCCGAACCTCCAGTTCCACCAAGTCCGTCTTGTTCATAAACACGACTATCGCAGGAACATTGACCTGACGCGCCAACAAGATGTGCTCCCGCGTCTGCGGCATCGGCCCATCATCGGCCGCCACATCCAGGATCGCTCCATCCATATGGGCAGCTCCTGTGACCATGTTCTTGATGTAGTCGGCATGACCGGGACAATCTATATGAGCTTAATGACGATTATCTGTATCGTATTCAATGTGAGCAATCTGAATCGTTAATCCCCTCTCCTTCTCCTCAGGAGCATTGTCAATCTGATCGTAATCAACAAAACTTACCGCAGCCGATTTCTTGCTTAATGTCTTTGTTATCGCCGCAGTCAATGTCGTCTTGCCATGATCGACATGACCTATCGTCCCTATGTTTAAATGCGGCTTCGTTCTGTCAAACTTTTCCTTTGCCATTTTTCTTGCCTCCTAAGTCTAAGGTTTTTTCCCTTCCCTCAGTGTGCAGGGATTCTCCCTTCAACACGTGCAATAATCCCTTCCATTATTGGAAGTGAAGTCGGTTGAAACTGAAAAAATTCCATAGAAAAAATGCCTCTCCCCTGAGTGAGTGTCCTGAGGGATGAAGCATATCCGAACATTTCTGCAAGGGGTACAAGAATCTTGACAATCCGAGATCCCCCTCTCATATCCATATGTACTATTTTTCCGCGTCTTGCGTTGATATCCCCGGAAATATCACCGAGATATTCATCTGGAACCACAACCACCAGATTCATAACCGGCTCCAGTAAAACCGGATTGGCTTTTTGTGCCGCCTCTTTGAACGCCATAGAACCGGCTATTTTGAATGCTAAAGGAGTGCAGTCTTCTTCTTTAAAAGAGCCATCCAAAAGTGTTGCTTTGACATCCGTCATGGGAAATCCGGCGAGCGTCCCTACTTCCATGGCTTCTTGGACTCCGGTTTCAATATAGGGGATGATTTCTTTGGGAAGATCTGTCTGACTCCGATTTTCAAACTCGAATCCCTGATCTACGTCTAAAGGTTCCACTAAAATGGCACAACGGGCATATTCCCTTTTTCCTCCAGTTTGCCGCACGTATTCACTCTCTCCCTGTGCTGCCGTAGTGATTGTCTCCTTGTAGGCCACCTGAGGTTTACCTAGGTTGGCCTGAACCCCAAACTCCTTTTTCATGCGATCCATAAGAATCTCTAGATGGAGTTCTCCCATGCCTTGAACAAGCATTTGCCCTGTCAAAGGATCTTGAATAACCTTGAATGTGGGATCCTCATTAGTCAGCTTGGATAATGCATTTGCCAGTTTCTCATGTCCCGTGCGGGATTTTGGTTCGATGTGAGCGGACAAAACAGGCTTGGGGAACGTAATGGATTCCAGGACTATTGGACGATTCCGCACACATAACGTGTCACCGGTTGAGAGTGTTTTCATCCCACAAAATGCAGCTATATCTCCAGCATAAACTTCTTTGATATCCTTTCTTTTGTTCGAATTCATCTCTAAAAGTCTCGGCACCCGTTCTTCTTCGCCTTTGGATGAGTTATAGACCATCGAGCCTACTTTTGTTTTCCCCGAGTAAACCCGGAAAAAAGAAAGAGCCCCAACATAGGGATCACTCATAATTTTGTAAACCAGAGCAGAAAATGGCTCAGAATCAGAAGCCGTCCTTGATTCCTCTATTTGTGTTCGGGGATGATGACCTATTACCGGAGGGACATCCAAGGGAGAGGGAAGATAATTCAACACGGCATCAAGAAGAGGATGGACTCCTTTGTTTCTAAGAGAAGCTCCAAAAAGGACAGGAACAAATTGAAGGGACATTGTCCCTTTCCTGATTGTTTGACGTATAAGATCTGGAGATATTTCGGCACCATCCAGATACATACGCATCATATCGTCATCCGTATCACTGACTTGTTCCAGCATCTCGTGTCTCTTTTTTTTAGCTTCCTCTAAATTTCCTTCAGAAATATCTCTAATCTCATACCGTGTTCCTAATGCTTCATTGCTCCAAACGATCTCTTTCATCTCTATAAGATCAATTACACCTCTAAACGCATCTTCTCTCCCGAGCGGCATCTGGATGACCAAAGGTTTGGTCACCAACCGCTCTTTCATGGCAGAGACGGCTTTATCCGGATCGACACCTACACGGTCCATCTTATTGACATAGACAATGCGGGGAACATTGTACCTGTCAGCCTGTCTCCAGACAGTTTCTGTCTGGGCTTCGACACCTCCGACTCCGCAGAGGATAACGACGGCGCCGTCCAGGACTCTTAATGAACGTTCAACTTCTACCGTAAAATCAACATGACCGGGAGTATCAATTATGTTGATTTGGTGGTCGTTCCAGTAACAGGTTGTCGCCGCAGATGTTATCGTAATCCCACGTGCCTGTTCCTGCTCCATCCAATCCATAACTGCCGTGCCTTCATCCACTTCTCCCATCTTGTAAGTGATACCTGTATAGAACAGAATGCGCTCCGTTGTGGTTGTCTTCCCCGCATCGATATGAGCCATAATACCGATGTTTCTGACTCGTTCGATCGGGTGTCTTCGTGCCAATTCTTCTCTCCATTTTGTCTTGAAATAAATCTTTTATTACCACTCAGAACGCTACCACCGGTAATGGGCAAAAGCTCTGTTGGCGTCTGCCATTTTGTGGGTGTCCTCTCTTTTCTTGACTGCTCCACCTCTATTGTTCACGGCATCCAAGATTTCAGCAGAGAGCTTTTCGATCATGCTTTTACCTGCTCTATCTCTCGAATACTTGATGATCCATCGCACGGCCAAGGAATTGGAACGGCTCCCAGAAACCTCGATTGGCACCTGGTAGGTCGCCCCGCCGACTCTCCTGGATTTGGTCTCTAAAAATGGGCGGACATTATCGATGGCTTTTTCAAACATCTTCAGAGGATCTCCTTTCGATACCTCCTTAACCCTCTCCATTGAACCATATACAATTTTTTCAGCCGTGCTTTTTTTGCCATCTCCCATAATTGCACGGACAAATCTTGAAATAAGCGTGCTGTTATAGAGATGGTCCGGTTTCAGCTTTCTCTTTTTTATAATTCCTCTTCTGGGCATTTTTGACTCCTGCGGTATCTACTTTTTCTCCTTGGGCCTTTTCGTCCCGTACTTGGATCGTCCCTTATTCCGGTCCTGAGTGCCTTCACAATCCAGAGTTCCTCGAATGACATGGTACCGAACTCCAGGCAAGTCTTTAACCCTTCCACCTCGGATGAGAACAATCGAATGCTCTTGAAGATTATGGCCAATTCCAGGAATATAGCCGGTCACTTCTATATTGTTTGTTAACCGAATTCTGGCCACCTTTCGCATGGCTGAATTGGGTTTTTTCGGCGTTGTCGTAAAGACTCGAGTACACACACCACGCTTCTGTGGGCATTTCTCTAGAGCGGGAGATTTACTCTTGTCCTTCTTCGCCACTCTCCCTTTTCGAACTAGCTGATTAACAGTTGGCAATACTCGTCTCCTTACTCTAAAATTTCATTCATCCCGATTTGCTAGAATCCAATGGACGAATGTCCGGATAATAGCAAAACTCTATTTCTATGTCAAGGATTTCAATATAGTTAGAGGTAAATCTAACTGCCAATTTGAAGGTCTATTTCCTCACTTGTTTCTTCAATTTCATCGTCCTTCAATTCCACATCACGATAGAATTTGTAACCAGTTCCTGCGGGTATTAACCTTCCCATTATTATGTTTTCCTTGAGTCTTCTTAAATGATCCACTTTGCCGTAGAGGCTGGCCTCTGTCAGGACACGGGTCGTCTCCTGGAAGGATGCCGCAGCGATAAAGCTTTCTGTGCTTAAGGCACTTTTTGTAATACCAAGAAGGAGCGGACGTGCCTTTGCAGGCTTTCCTCCTCCCTTAATAATTTTTTCGTTTTCCGCTTGAAAGACAAACTTGTCAAGCTGTTCATCGACCAAAAAGTCCGTATCGCCGACTTCTTCGACTTTCACCCAGCGCAGCATCTGGCGAATGATGATTTCCACATGCTTATCATTGATCGCAACACCCTGGAGCCTATAAACTTCCTGGACTTCCCTCAAGAGATATTCTGCCAGTTCTTTTTCTCCAAGAACACGGAGAATATCATGAGGATTAACAGAACCGTCCATCAGCGGCGTTCCGGCTTTGACTCTCTCTGTCTCTCCGACGCTCAAATGGGCTCCCTTGGGAATAAAATACTCTTTCTCTCCTCCACGCTCGTTATGAACGGTCAGCTTTCTGTGGCCGCGGACCAATCCTCCGTACTTGACCACACCGTCTATTTCTGAGATAACAGCGGGGATTTTGGGTTTCCTGGCTTCAAAGAGTTCCTCGGCTCGTGGCAAACCTCCCGTTATGTCTTTGGTCCGTGCGGCTTCTCGAGGGATCTTTGCTAAAATGTCACCCGCAAAGACCGCATCTTTATCCTTAACCTCCAGATTTGCCCCAGAGGGAAGATAGTACTTCTTAAGTACATTATTGTTTTTATCTTTGATCACCATATGAGGCTGCATCTTTTCATCCTTAGGATCGATGATAATAGGGGCAATCTTGCCCGTACCCTCATCCAAAGTCTCCTCCATAGTGATGCCCGATACAACATCATGGAAGTCAACAACACCGGTTTCTTCAGTCAAAATGAATGTGTTGAACGGATCCCATTCAGCAAAAGTGCTTCTGGCTTTTATTTCAGAGCCATCCTGCACCAAGAGTTTTGCTCCGTAGGGAACTTGATAGTGTTCGACTTCCCGATTTCTATGATCGACAATGGCGATGTTGGCATTTCTGTTGACAACGATCAGGGTCCCTTCCTTATTGCTGACCGAGAGTAGATTATTGAATTTGACAACTCCATTATTCTTGGCTTCCAACTTGGATTTTTCTGCCCCTCCCATGGCGATCCCTCCAACATGGAAGGTTCTCATGGTCAACTGCGTCCCCGGTTCTCCAATGGACTGTGCCGCAATAACACCAACCGCTTGTCCAAGTTGAACAGGATCTCCTGTAGACATATCTCGACCGTAGCACAGCAAACAAATGCCTTTCTTCGATTCACAGGTCAGCAGTGAACGGATTTTTATTCTTTCGATTCCCAGATTTTCCAGAGTCTGTGCCGTAACCTCTGTTATTTCCTCGTTCATGTCAATTACAACCTTATTTGTATCAGGATGAACGATTCTTTCCAACGCAGTTCGCCCAATAATTCTGTCCACAAACGGTTCGATAAGCTCTCCGTTTTCGACGATGGCCGAGACATTAACGCCCTTGAGCGTTCCACAATCCTCTTCATCGACAATGACTTCCTGTGAAACATCGACTAGTTTTCGTGTTAAATATCCGGAATTGGCTGTCTTCAATGCAGTATCCGCCAAACCTTTTCGTGCACCATGAGTAGAGATAAAGTACTGCACCACATTAAGGCCTTCACGTAGATTGGATATGATAGGCATTTCAATGATTTCCCCTGAAGGCTTACTCATCAGGCCTCTCATTCCAGCAAGCTGACGGATTTGCTGCTTATTCCCTCGAGAACCGGAATCAGCCATCACATAAAGCGGATTCAATTCTGTTCCCTCAAAACTGACTCTTCGCATCTCCTCAATCATGGCAGAAGAAACATTTTCTGTGAGATTCCCCCAGATAGTGATGATCTGGTTGAATCTTTCTCCTGCAGAAAGTGTTTGACCTTTGTAAAGATTTTCAATTTTTTGAACATCTTTTTGCGCTTTGTCCACAAGAGTGGCCTTTTCTTTGGGAATAATAAAATCATCAATTCCAAGAGAGAACCCAGCTTTGGTCGCGTAATCGAATCCAATCTTCTTCATCTCATCCAGGACACCGATAATTGTTTCATGCCCCTCTTTCAAATAGACAAAGTACACCAGGCTTTCTAAACCCTTCTTTTTCAACAATCCATTGATAAAGGGAACATTGGATGGAAATATGCTGTTAAACATAATCCGCCCAGGCGTTGTTTCAATGAGCTGCCTGTCATACTCTTTAACGGGGCAGGTCAAAACGGCCTGATCATCATAATATGTCGACAAATTCATGAAAGATCCACTGAATCTCACTTTCACTCTCGCCTGAAGATCGACGTCTTTATTCTCATATGCCAGGAGAACTTCATTGAATGTTGAAAAAATCCGACCGTCTCCTTTCAAACCTGATTTTTCCAACATGATATAGTAACATCCTAAAACCATGTCCTGACTGGGAATGGCCAGGGGTTTCCCGTTTGCAGGGGAAAGAATATTCTGTGTAGCCAACATCAAAGTTTTCGTTTCAATCTGAGCTTCAACAGAGAGGGGAACATGCACAGCCATCTGATCTCCATCGAAGTCGGCATTAAAAGCCGCACAGACAAGAGGATGAACCTGGATGGCTTTCCCCTCGATAAGAATGGGTTCAAAAGCCTGAATACCCAGACGGTGCAACGTGGGAGCACGGTTAAGAAGAACAGGATGTTCCTTGACGACTTCTTCTAGAAAATCCCAAACTTCTGGTTTTTCCTGTTCATGCCACTCTCTGGCAACCTTCACACTGGGAACCAGCCCTTCCTTTTCCAATTCATGAAATATGAAAGGCTTAAACAGTTCCAGTGCCATTTTTTTGGGAAGACCGCACTGATTCAGCTTAAGTTCAGGCCCAACAACAATTACCGAACGTCCCGAATAGTCCACTCTTTTTCCAAGAAGATTCTGACGGAACCGGCCCTGTTTCCCTCTGAGTGCTTCACTCAAAGATTTTAAAGGTCTTCTATTAGCCCCCAAATGGACACGTCCCCGTTTCCCATTGTCAAAAAGGGCATCAACCGCCTCTTGAAGCATTCTCTTCTCATTTCGGATGATGAGTTCGGGAGCTTTCAGTTCGATAAGTTTTTCCAGTCGGTTATTGCGGTTAATCACTCTCCTGTACAAATCGTTCAGATCCGAAGTGGCAAAACGTCCTCCGTCCAATCGGACCAAAGGCCTCAGATCCGGGGGAATAACGGGAATGACATCAAGAATCATCCATCCCGGACGGTTTCCTGATTCTTTAAGAGCTTTGAAGATTCTCAGCCTTTTGGCATGGCGAAGTTTTCGTTGCTGGGACGTCTCTGTCTTCATGAGTTCACGAAGACGATCAGCTTCTGCGTTTATGTCTACCTGTATGAGAAGCTTCTTTATGGCTTCAGCTCCAATCTTTGCTTCAAATTTATCTCCAAATGTCTCTTGAGCTTCCTTGTATTCATCTTCAGTTAAAAGCTGTCTTTCTTTGAGGTCCGTATCTTCTGGATTGATGACAATGTAGGACTCAAAATAAAGAACTTTTTCCAAATCTTTTATAGACAGATCCAATACAAGCCCAATTCGACTTGGGGTCCCCTTGAAAAACCAGATATGTGCCACGGGTGATGCCAATTCGATATGACCCATACGTTCTCGCCGGACTTTTGAGCGAGTCACTTCAACGCCACAGCGCTCACAAATGATGCCTCTGTACTTCATCCGCTTATATTTTCCACAAAGACATTCAAAATCATTGATAGGGCCGAATATTTTGGCGCAGAAGAGGCCGTCCTTCTCGGGTTTAAACGTCCTATAGTTTATGGTTTCAGGCTTTGTGACTTCGCCCCAGGACCAGCTTCGAATTTTTTCGGGTGATGCAATACTGATGCGAACCTGGTCAAAATCTGGTTTCGGTTTGCCTCCCATTGTTTGCCTGATATCCATCATTTTTCTCCTTCTAAAATTTGAGGGACGTCAATTCCCCAGGGGAGTATTTCTTCTTTGTCCGCTTTTTCTAATTCGACATTCAAACAAAGACTCTGAAGCTCTCGGATAAGAACATTCACAGATTCAGGCAGGCCTGGAGAAAAATCCAAATCGCCTTTAACAATAGCCTTGTAGATTTGGGCACGGCCCTCAACATCATCTGACTTAGCTGTCAGCAGTTCTTGGAGAGTGTAGGCAGCTCCGTAAGCTTCCAATGCCCAGACTTCCATTTCACCAAAACGTTGTCCGCCGAACTGGGCTTTTCCACCTAGCGGCTGCTGAGTAATCAAGGAATATGGGCCCGTTGACCGTGCGTGAATTTTGTCATCGACAAGATGGTAAAGTTTCATGATATAGATGTATCCAACGGTCACTTCATTAGCAAACAGTTCTCCGGTAATCCCGTCAAAAAGTTTGATTTTTCCGGAAATAGGGAGATTGGCTTCCTTGAGAAGGTCTTTAATTTCATTCTCAGAAATCCCATCAAATACCGGAGTGGCTATCCACATCCCCAGCTTTTTTGCTGCCCAACCCAAATGGGTTTCTAAGATCTGCCCAACATTCATCCTTGACGGAACACCAAGTGGATTGAGAACGACTTCAACCGGCGTTCCATCAGGCAGGCGGGGCATATCTTCTTCTGGGACGATTTTGGCGATAATCCCTTTGTTACCATGGCGACCGGAGACCTTGTCTCCCACGGAAAGTTTTCTCCTCATAGCAATGTAAACTTTTATGACCTGGATCACTCCGGGGGACAATTCATCTCCTTTTTTCAGAGTTTCCGTTTTCTCTTTATGTGTCGCTTTGAGGGCCTCAATCTGTCGTTTGACTTTCTTTTCAATATCCTCTATTTTTTCATCCCGTTTGGTATTCGTGTTCAATTTGAGATTTTTTAGATCCTTTGGTGTAATCTTATCGAGGATCTTTTCTGTCAACTTAGTGCCTTTTTTAAGAGCCCCATCCGTGAGTGTTTGATCTTTTGCGACAGTCACTCCGGTAAGCATGTTTTTCACCCGGCGCCATTTTTCTTTATCGAGAATGGTGATTTCATCATCCAAGTTTCGTTTCATCTTGTTGATTTCATCTTTCTCGATATTTTTGGCTCGCGGCCCCTTTTCAATCCCTCTGCGAGAGAAGATTCTCACATCAATGACAGTCCCTTCTACTCCAGGGGAACAGTACAGTGAAGCATCCTTAACATCCAGGGCTTTCTCTCCGAATATGGCCTTGAGAAGTTTTTCTTCCGGAGACAGCTGAGTCTCTCCTTTTGGGGCCACTTTTCCAACGAGGATATCGCCCGATTTCACCTGGGCACCGATGC
>JAUWVG010000497.1 GCA_030617525.1 Candidatus Aminicenantota bacterium
TCATTACCGTAATTTCAGCGTAAATCGCACTGGGAGTAGCCTGAAACCGCGTCTGCCATCCTTTTAACTATCAATATTAAATTGAATCCCTTGGGAAATATTTTCTGCACTGGTAAAATCTTCGGCACCTAAAATTATCACGATGTATCGTCCTATAGGTGAAAAATAGAGAATATTCTCTTTGTCATCTTCGAAAAAAAAGAAAGTTTCCGATGAATTAAAATTTGTAAATCTTGGATCTTGAATGAGAGTTTCTTCTATGTCTTTAAATTGTTCACCGGATTGTTGTGGATCTGAGTATTGGATAATATAAATATCATATCCCTCTTTATATGCGCCCCGTGCGCCTTCCTGGATGCTGAAAATATCCTGTTGGGAAAAAGGATAACTGTTGAACAATCCCAGGCTTCCCTTAAAATATTTTTCACTCCCCGGGATTAAATCTTTTTGAGGAAGGATGTTCACCAATTGAGGTTTTTGGATATCTTCTGCTGAAGGAAGATTGTTGGCAATAGTGTTGGCTGCTGTTGTTATCCCTTCCACGGTCTCGTCTTCTTCATCAAAGCCTGTGATTGTGACCAGATAATGACCTTTCCAAAAATTCAGATAATATCCCTCTAATCTGCCTTCGGTTGTGATATCCAGTGAGACTCCTTCCCGGCTTTTTTTAAATGAGTAAATGCCGTATGCAGCCGCAGGATTTATCATTTCATAAATTTCAACAGAAAGAGACCGTTCATTGTCATTTTTATAATCCTGGACAACAACCTGCTTGAAACCGTATTCGTGGTAAATTTCAGCCCCTCCGTTGATATACAAAAATAGGTCCTCACCTAAATATGAATGGAGATCTCGTTCCCTCTCCCAGCCGGCAATAACCCCGGATTCCGGAAGATAGAGAGAAATATCATTAGGCTTGGATGTGGGTTGTTGTTTACAGCTAAGATTGAGTAAAAAAACAAAGAAGACAAGTAAAGTCCAATGAATTTTATTACTTACCATAATTGATGCTCTCCTTATGCTTTTTTAAGTCTTCGAGATAGCGAATGATTTTGGCACTCCCAGAAGGGAGAGGATAATGGTGGATGTCTTTGAGGGTAACCCAGTGTTGGACTGTTTTATCAAGACTGGGATTTTGTTCCAGTTTGCATTCAAAAGCATGGAGAGTGACCTGAAATTGCGTGTAGGCATGCCGTACAGTGACAAGAAAGTTTGCTCCTTGAACTTCACTGTGTAATTCCTCTTTGATTTCCCGATACAAAGCCTGTTTTTGGGTTTCTCCGGAGTTAATTTTGCCACCTGGAAATTCCCAGAGACCGGCGAGCAATCCATTGGGAGGTCTCTTCTGGATTAAAAACTTATTCTCTTTTTTAATGATGCCAACTACGGCTTCAATTTTTTTGTAGTTCTTTTTCTTTGGCTTGGGGATGACTTCCTGTTTTCCCTGTGTGAAGGCCTTACAATCACTTGGAAATGGACAGAGGAGACACGCCGGATTTTTTGGTTTGCATGTAAGAGCGCCCAGTTCCATCATTGCCTGATTGAATGTGCTCATATTCTTTTCCGGAAGGAGAGGAGAGAGGAATTCTTGAAGTTTTGTGTCATAGCGTGCGTTGGCCTCTTTGGCAAGCCCCATCAAGCGCATCAGGACACGGCGCACATTCGCATCGATGACAGGATAAGGCAAATCAAATGCCAGGCTCAAAACAGCCGCCGTAGTGTATGGGCCGAATCCGGGAAGGTTTTTCAAAATGTCATAATTTTTTGGGATTTTCCCTTTGTGCAATTTTAAGATTATTGTTGATGCCGCGTGCAGATTCCTGGCCCTTTGGTAGTACCCCAATCCCTGCCATGCCTTGAGAACGTTTTGGAGTGGAGCTTGAGAGAGAGAGGCGATTTTTGGAAAAATTTTCATCCAGTTTTCGAAGTACGGGATAACTGCTTGAACTGTCGTCTGTTGGAGCATGATCTCTGAAATCCAGATAAAATAGGGATTTTTTGTCTGCCTCCATGGAAGGTGTCGATAATTTTTTTTGTACCAATGGAGAAGTGTGGTGCTGAAAGTTTCTGGTGATAAGCCGGTTTTAATCATGAGAATGACAATTGTCTATACCATGAATGGACGGGTTTTTGCAAAACAATCACAAAACTTCTTTTGATTATCTATATAGTGTAGTATAGAAATACATTTGGAGTTCAGGGAGAAATAAATGAGAAAAGTCTGGATGGCTTTGTCGATTATTTTTTTTGCAGCCGTGTGTATGCATGCAGGATCGGTCACCATGGAAGTGAAGGGAAGTTATTTTTATCCCACAGAACAGGCGTTTAAAGATATCTACGGGGGCGGACTGATGTATGGAGGAGAGATTTCTGTAGGTATCTGGAAAAATCTTGATGTTTGGATTGGGGGATACTACTTTTCTCAATACGGCGAACTGACTTTTACGGAAGAAGCAACACATCTTCAAATCATGCCTCTCGGAGGGGGGCTCAAATATAGAATAACAACAGGAGTTGTAAGTTTTTATGGAGGAGCTGGAGTCAATTACTTCAATTATCAGGAGTCTAATGTCATAGGGGATGTAAAATCCGGGGCTGC
>JAUWVG010000080.1 GCA_030617525.1 Candidatus Aminicenantota bacterium
GAGACTCCTTGCTTCCAATCGTGTTCGGCGCAGCTTCATTGCAGAGGACAGTGTGGCGATAAGCTTTTCATTCTGCCATGGTTTGAGAACAAAATCAGTCGCGCCTTCCTTGATAGCTCTAACAGCCATTTCCACATCACCGTAGGCAGTGATCAACACGATGACCATTGTCGGATCGATCTCGAGAATTTTATTCAACCAGATGAAACCTTCCTTTCCACTGGTTGCACCCTTTGCAAAATTCATATCCAGGAAAATCACATCATAGTTTTCGTTTTTTAGAAGAGAGACAACAGCTTCCGGGCTTTTCTCTATATGAATGTGTGCAACATAATGTTTAATGAGCAGCCGGGCGGCTTGAAGGATATCTTCATTGTCATCGATGATGAGTACTTTTCCAGTTTTATTGTCCATTTTCAAGTTCTCCTGTGTTATTTGAAGCGGATCTTAAAACATAGTGCAAAATACGTGCCGATTTTTATGGATATCCCAATCTCCATTCAATTCTTCATAATTCTTAAGCAAGTCACTCGAACCCTTGAATCCTTCCTTTACACTTCTTAATCATTTCACTCGAATCCTTGAACCCTTGAACCCTTGAATCCTTCCTCCACATTTTTATTATAGATCAAATGTCCGGAAATGAACACCCGTTGTCTCATTTCGAACACTTTTTTTACAGAATTAAAAATTATGCAGCCGGTTTTCTCAGTAATTTTTTTATGGCACATTTTTTGCAAATAAAGTGAACCGAAACAATATAAAATGCGTCTAATAATAAAAGAGTGATACAATAACTTATGTATTTGAGATAACAAACAAGGAGATCCACCATGGGAATGGACAGAAAAATCGAAAAGAAAAAATGGCCTCCGAAAAAAATTATAACTTTGGTGTCGATCGTTTCATTTGTTGGGATTGTGGCTTATCTTTTAATCTTTAAAGTCAGCAAATCAACTCTTAATGTCAATGCCGAGCGACTCACCATTTCAACCGTTACAAAAGGTCCTTTCCAGGAATTCATTGCTGTTATGGGAAACGCCGAGCCCGAGGACATCCATTTTCTAACGGCTTCGGATGGCGGCCGGGTTGAAGAAATCTTTGTCGAAGCAGGCACGATGATCAAAAAGGGCGAAAAGATTTTACGGTTGGCCAACACAAATTTATTGTTGGATATCATGTGGAGAGAGGCAGAGCTGTTCCAGCAGAGCAATAATCTGCGGAACACGCGTCTGTCGATGGATCAGTACCGTCTGCAGTTGGTCCAGGAGCTGGCCAATATCGATAACCAGCTCCAGCAGCAGAAGCGTGTGTTTGATCGCTATAAAGAATTGGCTAAAGATGATCTTATCGCCAAACATGAATTCGAAATCGCCGAAGACCAGTACCAGTATTTGCAAAAACGAAAGGAACTGACATTGGAAAGCCAGAAAAACGATATGGAATTCAGGCAGAGTCAGATTGATGCTCTCGAGGCATCCCTGAGTCGTATGCAGGATAACCTGGAAGTCGTTAAAGAGAAACAGGATAATTTAACCGTTAAGGCGCCCGTTTCAGGCCATTTAACATCTTTACAGGCTGAAATCGGTGAACAGAAAAACCCGGGAACTCCTTTTGGCCAAATTGATGTTTTACGAGGTTTTAAAGTTGTGTTGGGAGTTGATGAGCACTATCTGCCTCGATTGGAACTCAATAGAGGGGGGACTTTTCCTCTTGCGGATCAGACATACGAGCTTATTGTTGACAAAATTTATCCTGAGGTCCAGGACGGCCGGTTTGAAGTCGACATGGCGTTTGTGGGTGCGGGTCCTCCGAATATCACTCGAGGAATGACGTTCCATATCCGCCTGGAACTGGGCGACATATCTGAAGCCATTCTCCTTCCTCGAGGTGGATTTTTCCAGACAACGGGAGGAAACTGGATTTATATTCTGGATGAATCCGGGAGTACGGCAACAAAAACGAGAATCAGGGTAGGACGGTGGAATACCGATGTCTATGAAGTTCTCGAAGGACTTCAACCCGGGGATCGCGTTATCACTTCGGGTTATGATAATTATGGGAATATGGAACGTTTGGTCTTAAAAAGACAAAGCGAAAACCGTTAGAAATACAGATCTTAATAATTGGAGGAAATCATGATTAAAACTGAAGATCTTACGAAAATCTACACCACGGAAGACGTGGAAACCACGGCCTTAAACAACATCAGCCTTGAAATCAAAGAGGGGGAGTATGTGGCCATCATGGGGCCTTCCGGATGTGGAAAGTCCACCTTGCTGAATGTTCTCGGAATGATCGATAAGGCTTCGTCCGGGAAGTATTATTTTTTCGAAGAAGAAATTTCCAACTATTCCGAAAGGCAGAGAGCCAGCTTGAGAAAATCGAACATCGGTTTTGTTTTTCAGAGTTTCAATCTTATCGACGAGCTGACAGTCTATGAAAATGTTGAACTGCCGCTTCTTTATCTTGGGTATTCTTCCTCGGAAAGGAAAGAAAGAGTTAACGAAGCACTCGAGCAGATGGCAATCATCGCGAGGAAATCCCATTTTCCTCAACAATTGTCCGGTGGACAGCAGCAGCGAGTGGCCGTAGCCAGGGCCGTTGTTGCCAAACCAAAACTCATCCTAGCTGACGAACCTACGGGAAATCTGGATTCTGCTCATGGTGAAGAAGTGATGAAATTGATGCAAGATCTCCACGAGGCGGGCACTACAATTGTTATGGTTACGCACTCTCCTGCATATGCCGAACATGCTCATCGTATCGTTCATCTTTTCGACGGACATGTTGTGTCTGAAAATATTCACAAAGAATTTAAGATCTAATTTCGACAGGAATATAATATGTCTTCCGTTTCCTTTTTTGAGGGATAGATTTAGACCGGCATCAAAAATGAGATAAAAAAAACATCTCAAGCGAGGAGGGTTAATATGATTAAATTGAGAGACATTACCAAGTATTATTCTACGGGTTTTGTTAAGACTTTTGTCCTGAGAAACGTTGATCTTGATGTGGATGAAGCCGAGTTTTTAACAATTATGGGGCCTTCGGGGGCTGGCAAGTCAACCCTTCTCCATATCCTTGGCATGCTTGATGTCCCTTCCAGTGGGGAGTTCATGTTTTATGATAAAGAAGTCCACAGATTGAGAGAGAAACAACGTTCTGAGATTCACAAACACCATATCGGTTTTGTGTTCCAAAGTTATCACCTTATTGACGATTTAACGGTTTATGAAAACCTGGAGACTCCACTTTTATATAAAAAAGTTAAGGGAGCGGAGCGGAAGAGCCGTGTTGCGGATATGCTCGACAGATTTAATATTGTGGCCAAAAAGGACCTCTTTCCCAATCAATTGTCCGGCGGCCAGCAGCAGAAGGTGGCTGTCGCCCGTGCTCTTATCACCAATCCCCAATTGATACTGGCGGATGAACCCACTGGAAATTTGAACTCGGATGAAGGAATTGAGGTCATGAAGCTTCTCAAAAACCTGAATGAACAGGGAACAACTATTATCCAGGTCACCCATTCAGAGGAAAAGGCTGCCTATGGAAAAAGGATTATTCGTCTGCTTGACGGATGGATCCAGAAGGATGAATGATACTTAAAGACAAAATTATATGAAGGTTTGAAAATGCTGGGAGGTTTAAGATGCTGAAAGCAAAAAATACGATAACCATTTTATTAATATTAGTGTTTACTGCGGGGGGATGGTCCCAGGAGAACGAGAGAGCCCTCTCTCTTGATGAATGCATAAAGACGGCTCTGAAAAATAATCTGGGCCTTGCTGTTGAAATATTGAATCCGGAAATTGCCGAGGCCTCGATTTCTCTGGCAAGAGAGCGTTTTCTCCCTCAATTGTCTATGAGGTATTTCACACAAAGTACGAATACGCCTTCGTTCTCTTGGATAGATGCCGCCGGTGAAGTCTCTACGGATTTCAATAACTATGCCGCTCAGTACCAGCAGAATCTTCCGACTGGTGCAACCTTAACCGCATCACTCTTCTCCTACCAGAATGAGACTAATATGAGATTCCAAACGATCAATCCACGTTTTGGAAGCACTCTTCAATTTGATCTTTCCCAACCTCTTTTAAGAAATTTTGGATTTCGTGTCAATCGCAGAGAGATAATCATCGCTAAAAACAACAGGGAAATGTCCAGCAGTCAGCTCAATCAAGCCCTCCTGGATACCGTGTACAACGTCGAAGAGGCCTACTGGAATCTTGTTTACAGCATCGAAGACCTCAGAGTTAAACGACAGTCTCTTGAGCTGGCCAGAGATCTTCTTAAAAAGAACAAAAGAGAAGTCGAAGTGGGGACATTGGCTCCCATAGAAATTTTAAGTGCAGAGGCAGAAGTGGCCACGAGGGAAGCGGATATCCTTCAGGCTGAAGCTCTGGTCAATAATAATGACAATGTTCTAAAAACGGTTATCAACTTGGATACGGATGGGGACGTTCGTTTGATCAAGATCAATCCGGTCGATTTGCCTTTAAACACAAGGACCGATATTAGCCTCGACAGTGCGCTCAAGACGGCCATGGACAACAGGCCGGATCTGGAATCTCTACGATGGGGGATAAAAAGCAGAGATATGGATTTTGTCTATGCCAAAAATCAACTTCTTCCCTCCCTGAGTTTTGAGGCATCCTACTGGAGTCCCGGAATTTCAGGCACCCAGATTTTGTACCAGGATAATAATCCCCTCACCGATATCGTTGTAGGGACGATTCCCGGTGGTTCCTCTGATGCCCTAAAAGATGCCATGAAATTCAGATACCAGAACTGGTCGGCCAGTCTCCTCTTGACATTGCCTATGGACACCATTTTTACACGTGCCCTTTATTCCCAAGCCAAGATGAGTTTGGAGCAGGCTAAACTTCGCCTCCAGAACCAGGAGCAGCAAATATTTCTGGAAGTCAGCAATGGTGTCCGGGCCGTGCAAACAGATTACAAGCGTATCCAGGCCTATAAGGCAGCGAGAGAACTGGCCGAAAAAAAACTGGAAGCCGAAGAGAAAAAACTTTTAGTGGGTTTGACTACAAATTATCTTGTTCTCCAGTATCAGAGAGATCTGGAAAATGCCCGGAGTGCTGAGCTGAGGGCCGTCATCGATTACAACCTCTCGATTGCTCGGTTGAATAGGACAATGGGTATCAACCTTTAAACTTGAATGATTAATAATAACTGCCGACACCTTCATTGGTTACTGAATAATCCAGGTCAATTAGGGCTGAATAATTCTTTAAGTTTTTCCAGAAGTTCGAGATTTTTTTCCACTTGAATCATCGGAATTTGTTTTTCTTCGGAAATGATGGTGAATCGACTGTCTTCATTGCCTTCTTTGTTAATGAGCAGGAGATCTGATTCCGGTGCGACGGCGTCGATACTGAGCTCATCGGTGTTATCCCCTGGAGAAGCACCTTGTGCCCGCCTTTTCATCCCTTCGATGTGGGCTCCAATAATGGTGATACCTTGTGTCTGTGCCTCCTGCATCAGCTGAATTGTCCGTTCTATTTCATCTTCAATGTCTATGCCTGCAGCTCCCATCCCTTTGAGGCTCGCTCCCATGACGATGATGACCGATTTAAATGGGGTTCCATCCTCTTTGGCTTTCTTTAAATCCTCGGCTGTGGCGAATACGTTCATTTCATAGGCGGGTGGTTCTTCCCGTAGCTTGAGTCTCATGAAGAGGACTTTGATCATATTTGCACCAGAACCCTGTCCGCAAGATGTGATGAGTACAGGGATTTCAGTTTTTGGGAGTTCTGCTTGAGGGGAGGCCCCTAAGACAACAGTCCCGGCCGTAACGGCGAATAAGATAAAAATAGAGAGTATTCTTGTTATCCGAATCATCTTTTTCTCCTTAAGTGTTGAGGACTAAAATAATTCACTTATTATAGTATTGAAAACCTCTAAAACCGTCAACCGTAAAGATTAATTGGGGACAGTCCCCATTTTTTTTGAAAAAAATGGGGACTGTCCCCAATTAATCTTTACTGAATTTTGTACTGAACCATCTTATTGAAGAGAGTTTTTCGGCTGATTCCAAGTGTTTGAGCGGCCTTTGTCCTGTTCCCCCCCGACTCCTGCAGTGCTTTTTCTATGAAGCTTTTTTCATTTTTTTCTGTGATGTTCTGGATCATTTGATTCATCGGCCGTGCTTTGCCGAAGGATAGATATTTTTCATCCGCAGCCTTGACTCTAATTCTCAACGGCATGTTTTCTTCCTCGATTTGAGGGAGTTCGCTCATAACCAGGGTTTCATAGATAACGCTTTCCATCTCGCGAATATTCCCAGGCCAATCATAGTTTTTAAGCAGGTTGAGTGTTCCTGGAGTCACACCTTTTATGTCTTTACCCAGTTCTTTGTTAAATTTTTCGATAAAGTATTCACAAAGGAGAGGGATATCCTCGCTTCTTTCTCTTAAGGGGGGCACATGAATAGAAAGGACGGCCAGACGCCAATAGAGATCTTCCCTGAAGACTCCGTCCTTAACCGCGTCTTCCAGTATCCTATTGGTGGCGGCTATCACGCGAACATCAATGGGATTGGTTTCTGTCCCTCCGACTTTGACAATCTCTTTTTCACCCAGAGCCCGGAGGAGTTTCACCTGGGCTTCCTGAGAGAGTTCCCCGACTTCATCCAGGAAAATCGTGCCCTTGTTGGCCAGTTCAAATTTTCCCGTTTTTTCCGTTTTGGCGTCTGTAAATGCCCCTTTGATGTGTCCAAAAAATTCGGACTCGATTAAATCCTTGGGGATAGCACCGCAGTTGACAACGACAAAAGGATCATCCTTTCTCGGGCTTTTAAAATGGATGGCTCTGGCGATCAGTTCCTTTCCCGTCCCGCTCTCACCTGTAATCAGGACCGTGCCATCGACCCGCGCAACTTTTTCCATCATCTGGAAAATGGAATTCATTTTCCCACTTGTTCCGATGATGCTGGAGAACCTGTAGCGTGCCGAGAGTTCCGATTTCAGCTCACGGACTTCTCTACGGAGCCTTTTGACTTCCAGAGCTCTGGAAATCAACAGCAGGAGTTCATCGTTATCGACAGGTTTTTCCAGATAATCATAAGCTCCAAGTTTTGTGGCTTCCACTGCATTCTGGATTGTCCCAAATGCCGTGATAATGATGATTTCTGTAGTGGGTGCCTTCTCTTTTATTTTGGCGAGGACCTCAATACCTGAATAGTCAGGCATGTTCATGTCCAGAAGGATGACGTCGGGATTAAAACTCAGGGCTTTTTTTAATCCCTCTTTTCCGTTTTCTGCTGTTTGTACAGAATAGTCCTTTTCCTCGAGAAGAAGAGAAAAAATATCCCGGATGTTTTTTTCATCATCGATAATGAGTATTTTATGTTTCATGTTTAAAATCCAGAGGCAGTGTGATCAAAACTGTTGTGCCTTGCCCCACTTTGCTTTTGACCTCTATTTCTCCTTGATGAGATTCGATGATGCCGTAGCAAATCGAAAGGCCAAGCCCTGTCCCTCCTCTTTTTGTGGTGAAAAATGGATTAAAAATGTTGTCCAGTTTGTCTTCGGGAATTCCATCCCCTGTGTCGGTCACAGTGACTAGAATTTTATCGTTGCCTTTAGGGTGGACTTCGATCTTTAATTCTCCTCCCAAGTCCATGGCCTGGGCTGAATTCAGCAGGATGTTGAGGAAAAGCTGTTTGAGCTGGGCTTTATCGCTGTTGAGCGAAATAGGAGTTGTAGGGTAATCGTGTGTGATAGTAATCTTGTGTTTTTTTGCCTGAATGGAAATCAAATCAAGGCTGTCTTTGAGAATCTCAATGATGTTATTTTTCTCCTTTTTTATCTCTGAGGGCCGGGAAAAAGAGAGAAGGGCGGAAAGAATCTCATTGATTCGTCCCGTTTCCTTTAAGGCATTGGTCAGGAGCTTTTTTTCTTTTTCCGTTTGAATTTTTGTGCTGAGATACTGCAGTGAAGATTGGATGGCCGTGAGTGGATTCCTGATTTCATGGGCGGCTCCGGCTGCCAGCTCTCCAATGGTTGCCAACTTGTCTGCTCTGGACATCCTCCGGAAGCGTTCCCGCTGCTCTTTATACAGAATAGCGTTTTCGAGAGCGATCCCTGCTTGAGGTGTCAGGGTTGAGATGATTGAGAGTTCCTGCTTAGCAAATTTTTTGTTCTCTGCTTTTGGGCCAATGAATATGATTCCGATCAGCCTGTTCAT
>JAUWVG010000049.1 GCA_030617525.1 Candidatus Aminicenantota bacterium
AGGCCTTCCAAACATGAATAACTTTCTCGATATTAATTGAATTCTGTAGAAAGTTTTTCATGTTTGGAAGGCCTGGCCCTGATTCTTCAGTGTATGTCTGAGCACGAGATGGATTAAGAAAAGGGGTACGCATCTTTTTGGCAATTCTCTATGTAATGTTAAAAATAAGTACGCGGAGTTGCGCAAGTGCCGAGAGGAACGATGAGGGAATGGCGTTAAAAATCCGAGTGGAGCGCTTCCACCTTTTCAGATTTTACCTTACTTGATTTCTCCATCATATTCCCAGAACTCTAAATCAAATCACGGAAACTGAAATAAATCCCATAAGCATGGGAGAAAAAACTTTAATTTTGAGTCTAGTTAAAGATGGGAGAGGTGAACACAAGAGTAATATCCTTGTGGAATCTCTGATAAATGGAATGAATACTATTTATCTCCAAAAAAGGTGGAATAAAGGGGGGGGAATCTGATATAATTTTTTTATCAATAGGTTATAGGTAAAATGGTGGGGTCCATTAGAATACATTAAAATATTCGTACTGTTTCTTTTTAATACTTTTTTTAAAAAATATGCCTCAGAGACAACCTGTCAAAACTTCGTTTCCAAAACAAAAAGCCGATAGTATTCAACAGGCGTTAAAAGAGCTGTTAAAGGACCTGGAATGCCTTCATTCCATAACTAATCTATCTATCGACCAAAAGTTATCATTAGAAGATATCCTGCAGAAAGCTGTCGAATGTATCCCCCCAGGGTTCCAGTATCCGGAAATCATCTGTGCAAAAATTTCCTATCTAAATCGTTCCTATACAACAAACAATTTTCGAAAATCCAAATGGAAGCTGGCTTCCCTTATCAAAGTAAAGGGAAATGATGTTGGCAGCGTGGAAGTCTATTACCTGAAAAAACCTGTCCAAAAGATCGAGGATCCTTTCCTTTTGGAGAGAAAAAACCTGATTATTTCTATCAGCAGACAATTAGGAGTTGTCATCGAAAACAAACTTATCGAGAGAGAATTACATATTCAAGAAAGTACGATAGCTTCAGCCTTAGATGGAATTGTCATTGCCGACTTGAAGGGCAACATAACATTTGTAAACGATGCTTTTCTCAGAATGTGGGGATATGATCAAAAGGATGAAGTTTTAGGGATGTCTGTCTTAGAATTTTGGAAAATTAAGAGCGGTGCGCGTAACGTTGTCACAAAGATGAAAAAAGAAGGAAGCTGGATGGGTGAACTTGAAGGTTTGAGAAAAGACGGGAAATTTTTCGATGTCAAACTTTCAGGAACAATGGTAAAGGATAAATTCAACAATCCGGTATGTAGAATGGCCTGTTTCCATGATATAACCGATTACAAGCGGGCAGAAGCCGAATTGAAAAAATCCCAAACAGAGCTGCGCAGTCTGGCCAGTCACCTGCTGATTTTAAAAGAACAAGAAAGAAAACGCATGGCCCATAAGATTCATGATGAATTGGGACAGGAACTAACCATATTGAAAATGGATTTATCCTTGTTGAAAGAAAAACTACCAACGGATCAAAAAAATCTGCTCGATTTGACAAGATCGATGATGAAAACAATTAATAAGACGGCTCTTACCGTGCAGAGAATCTCTACAGAATTGAGACCAAGACTATTGGATGATGTCGGTCTGACCCCAGCCATAGAGTGGTATGTAAAGGAATTTCAAAAACGTACAAGGATCAAATGTGAATTCAGTACTGACAATGGAGACATCAACCCGGATATAAAGAAATCTACGGTGCTGTTTCGAGTTTTACAAGAAGCGCTGACAAATGCTGCCCGCCATGCCGCTGCAACCAGGATTAAAGTCAGCCTTAGTACAAAACCGGATAAACTGATTCTCAAAATCAGGGATAACGGAAAAGGAATCACCGAGAACCAGATTTCAAGCTCAAAATCATTCGGTATTCTAGGAATCCGGGAAAGTGTGCTTTCATTAAGAGGCAAAATGGAAATAAAGGGAATTCCGGATAAATCAACAACGGTCAAAATAAGTATCCCTTTGGATAAGGATTGAATTCTATGGAAAAGCTTCTTTTAGTTGATGATCACCCTATTGTTCGGGACGGTCTCATTCGGATTCTTGAAGATTCTTTTCCATCTTTACAGATTGATGAGGCCGGAAATGGACAGGAAGCGATGACCAAAGTCTGGGAGTTTGATTATGATCTGGTCTTGCTGGATATTTCCATGCCCGGAAGAGATGGCCTGAGCACAATCAGCCAGATAAAAAATATAAAGCCGGATCTCCCCATCCTTGTTTTAAGCATGCTTCCCGAAGAGCTTTACGGACCGCGTGTATTTACGGCCGGAGCCAGCGGATATCTAGAAAAAATGCACCCGTCAGAAGAACTTATTTTTGCCATTGAAAAGATCCTGTTGGGCGAAAAATACATGAGCACTTCGCTCGCAGAGAAGATAGCCTTAAGCCTTGTGGAAGAAAGCGAAAGCTCGCCTTACGAGAGGCTTTCCGATCAAGAATTCCAGGTTGTACGTTTAATTGCTTTAGGAAAGACGGTAGAAAAAATTGCCCGCGAATTGTCTTTAAGCAAGAAAGCGATTTTTAAAATCAGAGCGAACATTAAAAGAAAGATGAAGATGAGGAATAATTCAGAGATTATCCGCTACGCCATTGAACAGGGATTGGTGGAATAAAATGCTCTCGCATAAAAGAAAATGGATCCAGACTCCTCTTTTTGCTCCCAAGGAAAAAAGAGAAGATTCCATCATCAAGGTATTCCTTGCCTGTCCTCACGTTATGGTCCGTGAAGGGACTAAACGAATCCTGGAAAACACAGCTGATTTTGTTGTCACCGGAGAAGCGGAAAATAACCTTGAAGTTCTAGAAAAACTAGAAACAGCGGACTGCGATATTGTGATCTTGGAAATTTCCATTTCCAATGGAAAGGGACTCCACCTTCTGCAGGAATTAAAAAAAATCCGGCCGGAACTTCCCGTTCTTGTTTTGAGTATTTACCCTGAAGGATATCACGCGGCTCGGGCTATAAGGGCCGGTGCCGATGGATATGTGACCAAGGAAAAGACCACGGCTGAGCTGTTTGAAGCCATTCAGAAAGTATCCAGCGGAAAGAAATACATCAGTTCTTCGTTTGCGGAAAAATTGACCTTTGATATGGGAAGTGCCGTTAAAAAACCTCTCCATAAAATACTCTCAGACCGCGAGCTGCAAGTGATGTGTAGCATTGCCTCAGGAAAAACAATAAAAAAGATGGCCGAAGAGTTCTCCCTAAATACCCATACGATAAGCACTTATAGATCCCGGATGCTCACCAAGATGGGAATGACAAACGACGCCGAAGTCATCTATTACGCTCTCAAAGAATCCCTTGTTTAAATAGCTCAAAGTTCATGGCTGAAAGCTCACAGCCAGAACAATTTTACTATTTTCTTCTATCTTCTCTAATCTTACTTTTCTGTAGTTTTGCCATGAGCTTTCAGCTACCAGCTTCGAGCTATTTTCTGCCACCAGCTATCAACTATGAACTATTCTTTGCTCTGAGCTATTTTAATTCCGCATAATCCCTAATCCTCTAATCCATAATCCTTGCATAATCCTTAATCCTACTATTGAGCAACGAGCTAATTGACTACTGCCCTGTAGTCAAAATACTGCTATCAGTAAGAATTATCACTACATCTAAAAATACTATTCAACTACACATAAAGTAGAGTATTTCCTATTTTTTCTTAAAACCTTTTGTAATTAAAACTGTAAAGAAAAAGGAACCAAAGTCAGCTTTTTTCAATTTTGATGTAAGAAGAATGATTAGAACATTCATCATCGACGACCATCCATTGGTTCGAGAAGGTCTAAAACAGATCCTCTCAGAGACAAATGAGATGAAGGTCGCAGACGAGGGTGGATACGGAAGGGATACCTTGGAAAAGATCGACAAAAATCAATACGATGTCGTCATCCTGGATACTTATTTTTCAGGGATTCCTGTGCTGGCTTTTATTAAAGATATAAAGAACATCAAGCCGAAACTCCCTGTGCTGGTTCTCAATATGAGGTCTGAAAAAGACAATGGACTTCGTTTTTTAAAAGCAGGAGCTTCCGGCTGTCTGGCTAAAGAATGTGAAGCGGACGAGTTGAAAGAAGCTGTACGAAAATTGTCAAAAGGAAAAAAGTATATCAGCCCGTCCCTTGCCGAAAAGATAGCTTTAAACATGGTAACCAATGGTGCGCAGATCAAACACGAAAAGCTTTCCAGGCGTGAATTCGAAGTGATGCTCTTAATCGCTGGCGGGAGATCATTAAAAGAAATCGCACAAGAACTGTCGTTAAGTGCGAAAACAATAAGCGTTCACCGTGCGCGTATCATGAAGAAAATGAAGATGAAGAACAATGTAGGACTCACGTGCTACGTGATTGAAGAGGGCTTACTGGATTAAAAAGGCCTTTTGGAAGCGAGGTATAAATATTGTGTCATTGCGAGGAACGAAGTGACGTGGCAATCTCAACAGCACAGTGTCATTGCGAGGAACGAAGTGACGCGATGTCATTGCGAGTGTAACGTGGCAATCTCAACCTGAATAGTAACAGTAGAAACAGCAACAGTAACGGCCTAGAGCAAAATGAAAGATTTAGACCTAAAACGCCCACCGGCGGTAGCCTATCAATGAAAAAAAACATCGCTGTCATCGGCTGCGGCTACTGGGGGAAAAACCTCGTCCGCAACTTCTACGAACTCAACGCCCTCCACACGATCTGTGACTGTGACCAAGAAAGACTCAAATCCTTCAAGGAAAAATATCCAAAGCTGTCCTTATCCAGCAATTACAAATCGGTCCTCGAAAATCCTGATATAGACGCTGTTGTCCTGTCCACCCCGGCCGCCACCCACTATCAACTGGCAAAAGATGCACTCCTTGCGGAAAAGGATGTCTTTGTTGAAAAGCCGATAGCACTCCACTACAGAGAAGGGGAGGAGCTAGTTTCCTTGGCAGAGGAGAAAAACAGGATCCTTATGGTCGGACATATCCTCGAATACCATCCTGCTGTAATCAAGATGAAAGAGCTCATAGACAGCGGCGAGCTCGGAAGAATAAACTACATCTACTCCAACCGCTTAAACCTCGGAAAATTCCGTACAGAAGAAAACATCCTCTGGAGTTTTGCTCCCCATGACATTTCCGTCATCCTCTATCTCCTCGAAGAAATGCCGTCTGATATCACCGCCCACGGAGGAAACTACCTCAATCCCAATATCACCGATGTCACGGTCACAAACCTTGAATTTAAAAGCGGCGCCAAAGCCCATATCTTTGTCTCCTGGCTTCACCCATACAAAGAACAGAAGCTTGTGGTCATAGGCGACAAAAAAATGGCCCTCTTCGATGATGTCAATCCCGAGAACAAACTGTTTATTTACAATCACAAAATCGACTGGATACACAGGTTTCCAGTCCCTCATCCAAAAGATGCCCAACCAATAAAGTTCAAAAAGGCAGAGCCCCTAAAGAGCGAATGTTCTCATTTTATCGAGTGCCTAAAAACACGCAGTACTCCAAAAACAAACGGCCTCAAAGGCCTCCAGGTCCTCCAGATACTCGAAGCCTGCCAGGAATCTTTAAAGACAAATGGCAGCGGCAGTCAAATATCAACAAAAAAAACCGGTCATTTCATTCACGAGAGTTCATTCATAGATGACGATGTGGAGATTGGAGAAGGAACCAAGATATGGCATTTTTCCCATATCTTAAAGAACTGCACAATCGGCAAAAGCTGTGTCATCGGCCAAAACGTAAGCATCGGCCCCAATGTTTCTATCGGCAGCAATGTTAAAATCCAAAATAACGTCTCCGTCTACGAAGGAGTCACTCTCGAAGACGATGTGTTTTGCGGCCCTTCCATAGTCTTTACCAATGTCCTAAATCCCCGCAGCCACTGGTCCCGAAAAGATGAGTTCAAGAAGACTCTTGTCAAAAAAGGTGCCTCTCTAGGAGCAAATTCGACAGTCATCTGTGGTATTACAATCGGTCAGTACGCATTCATCGGCGCAGGAGCTTTAGTTAACAAAGATGTTCCAGATTTTGCACTCATCTATGGAGTGCCGGCTCAAATCCAGGGTTGGATGTGCTACTGCGGAGTTAAACTTAATCTATCAAATTCACCCAATTCAAAAGAAACAACAAAATGTAATAACTGTGGAAGAGAGTATAGGAAGAATGGATTTCTAATATCTGAAGTCTTAAGCAATGAAAAACAGGCCTCTCTCCAACGGATCCAATAAATGTGCGGAATAATCGGATACAAGGGTCCCAGAAACGCCCTATCCGTAGAGCTAAAAGGCTTGAAATCACTCGAATACCGCGGTTATGACAGTTGGGGGATTGCCTCCTTTAACGGAGACAAAATTGACGTCATAAAAAAAGTCGGAAAAATAAGCGAAATCTCTCTAAAAGACCTTGCCTTGGAGAAAAGCACGCTCAGCCTCGGGCACACCCGTTGGGCCACTCATGGAAATGTTACGGAAAACAACGCCCATCCTCATCTGTCTCAAAACAGAAAGATTGCAGTTGTCCACAACGGCATTGTCGAAAATTTCCAGGAACTGCGAAAATTTCTTCAAGCCCAGGGATTTCATCTTGTCTCCCAGACAGATTCTGAAATCTTCCCCCATTATATACAGTACTTTATGGACCAGGGCCTAGACTTTGAAAATTCCGTAAAAAAGACGCTCAAAAAGATCGAGGGAAGCTTTGCCATAGTCGCCGCCCACCTAGGTAACAAAGAGATGATCGGCGTAAGACGGGGAAGCCCTCTAGTTCTTGGGCTCGGAAACAATGAGTATTTTTTGGCCTCCGATGTCCCAGCATTCCTCGAGTACACGAATCGAGTCGCCTATCTCAATGATGATGAGCTTGTCAATATCAACGAAGACATTAAATTCTGCAGCCTCATTACAGATAAAAAGATTAAAAAACACATTGACACCATACAATGGGATATCGAGCAGGCAAGAAAAGGGAAATATCCCCATTTTATGCTCAAGGAGATCAACGAGCAGAAATTCACTATAAAGAAAGCCGCCGCACAGCCCGCCTATCTAATCCAGAAGACAACCTAGATGTTCAGGCAGGCAAAAGGGATATTCTTTATAGGCTGTGGCACAAGCTACCATGCCTGCGTCTCTGCGGCTTACGTTTTTGCCCATACGGCCGGAATTCATGTCAACACTGTGATTGCCTCTGAGTTCAGCAACTATGAGAAGTTTCTCACAGATAAATCACTTGTGGTGGCTCTTTCCCAGAGCGGCGAGACGGCAGATCTCTTAGATGCCATACGAACAGCAAAGCGAAAAGAATGCCAAACAATATCAATTGTCAATGTGGTGGGCTCGACACTGACAAGGCACTGCGATTTGAACATTTTGATGAACTCAGGCCCGGAAATATGCGTGTTGAGCACAAAAAGCTACACCTCACAGCTTGCGATTCTCCTAATGCTGGCTTACAGCATGAGCGGAAGACTTAATGAAGGAAAAGAGTTAATCAAGAAAGTCTGTGAGAATGTCAGTCGTGTTATAGATAATAACTTAGAGACTCTTGAGTCCCTAGCCGGGGAACTGAAGGAAAATCGTGATTTCTTTTTAATCGGAAGAGACTTGGCTTATCCTTCAGCTCTTGAAGGTGCCTTGAAAATTAAGGAAGTCAGCTACATCCATGCCGAAGGCTTTGCCGGCGCCGAGCTCAAGCACGGCACAATTGCCCTTATTGATAGGGGAGTGCCGGTTATTGTACTCAGTACGGAAAGAACAAGATACCTCATCCTCAGCAATGCCATGGAAGTAAAAGCCAGAGGCGCTTATCTAATCGGGATTGATTCAGTAGATAATGAGCTGTTTGACTATTTTATAAAAGTACCCGATGTCAACCATGCAAATCCAATCCTGATGATAATCCCTATCCAGATATTTGCCTATTATCTTGCTCTTGCCCGCGGTTGTGACCCCGATAAACCACGAAACCTCGCAAAATCAGTTACTGTGAAATAAGAACTGCAATGAATCATACAAAAATCTTAATCACTGGGGGGGCAGGTTATATAGGCTCGGTTCTAACGCCTCTTTTATTAGAGCAAGGATTCAAAGTGACCGTATACGATTCACTCTTATATGGTGGATCATCATTGCTACATTTCATTTCCGATAAAAAATTTACTTTTATTAAGGGCGACATTCATGACAAAGAATCTTTATCACAAGCCATCAATAAAAATGACACAATCATACATCTTGCCGCAATTGTCGGATTGCCGGCATGTAATAAAGATCAAAAATTGGCCCATTCAACAAATGTCAAAGGAACAGAGAATGTAGTAAATAGTTTATCTCCCAATCAAATTCTCATTCATGCTTCCACTGTCAGCAATTATGGGGCATTCCCAGGCAGTGCATGCGATGAGAATTCATCTCTCAATCCGATTTCTTGTTACGGAAAAACAAAAACTGAAGCAGAAAGAATTGTTCTGGATTTTCAAAATTCGGTTTGCCTTAGGTTTGCAACAGCATTTGGAGTCTCTCCAAGAATAAGACTTGATCTTCTAATTAATGATTTTGTGTATCAGGCTTATGTTAATAAATTTCTTATTCTCTTTGAAAAAACCTATAAAAGAACCTTTGCTCATGTGCAAGATATAGCAAGCAGCATTCTTTTCGCCATCCAAAACCATGAAAAGATGAAGAACTCAATATTCAATGTCGGTGATAATTCAAACAATTATAGCAAGGAAGAGATAGCCCTGAAGATAAAAGATAGATTAGAGTATTATCTGCATTTTGCAGATATAGATGGAGATGAGGACAAAAGAAATTACAGTGTTTCTTATGAAAAAATTAACTCTCTTGGATTTAAAACGAATAAAACAGTGGATGAAGGAATCGATGAATTGATTAAAGCCAGTCGTATTTTCGAATTCAAGCACCCTTACAAAAATTATTAAGAAAGCAGTTCAATGAGCTATATTGTAGTCATAGCAAGTGACCGAAGGGAGCATAGCAATATCATTCTTTCTTCTGTCTTCCTATAAGCCACCAGCTATCCTGCCTACTCTCCACTCTTTCTTCTGTCTAGCTATGAGCCACGAGCCATCAGCATTGAGCTCTCTTCGTAAGTTATTCTAATGAGCAATACTAATTCTTGCTATGAGCAAGGAGCTATGAGCGAAGTTGCTATTCCATGATTGATTTAACAAAAAAACGCATCACTGTCACCGGCGGAAAAGGATTTCTAGGAACACACCTTGTTAGAAAACTCATAGAAGAAAGAGGCTGCAAAAATGTAAATATAGCTGATTTGCCTAAATATGATTTAAGAAATTTAGAAAGTATCCAGAAGATGCTAGATGATCAAAATCCAGAGATTATTATCCATCTTGCTGCAGTTGTAGGAGGAATAGGTGCTAACAGAGAAAATCCGGGCAGCTTCTTTTATGACAATGCAATTATGGGGATCCAGCTTCTGCATGAATCTTACCTTCGAGGGATAGAAAAATTTGTTGTCCTTGGAACGATCTGCTGTTACCCCAAATACACACCTGTTCCATTCAAAGAAGAAAACCTCTGGGATGGTTATCCGGAAGAAACTAATGCCCCATACGGACTTGCAAAAAAAATGCTTCTAGTACAATCTCAAGCTTATCGACAACAATACGGATTCAACTCAATATTCCTAATGCCGGTAAATCTTTATGGTCCAGGAGATAATTTTGATTCCAAATTATCTCATGTTATTCCCTCATTAATAAAAAAATGTGTAGACGCAAAAGAAAATAACGAGGACCATATAACAGTATGGGGAACAGGCCAACCTTCGCGGGAATTTATCTATGTAGAGGAGGCAGCTGAAGGAATAATATTGGCAACAGAGAAATATGACAAACCG
>JAUWVG010000051.1 GCA_030617525.1 Candidatus Aminicenantota bacterium
GTTATGGATATCCAAGAGAAACCAGCCCGAACATTGACCTTATGGCTGAGGATTCTGTTCTGTTCCTCAACAATTTTGCTTCCTCTCCTTGGACACTGCCCAGCCACATGTCTCTCATGACATCTCTTAATTGCATCAACCACAAGGTCTATCACCGCGACCAGAAGATGAATCCGGAATTGAAAACCCTTGCTGATTTTCTTAGATCAGACGAGTATTTCAATGTTGCTTTTACCGGTGGTGGATTCGTCAGCGGTATGTTCGGATTCAATAAAGGATTTGACAGCTACCATGTAAAAGGAGATGTCAATGTCCCCAGGTCAGCAGAAATAATTGCCAATTCGGCTCTCCAATGGATTGAGGAGCACAAAGATCGAAATTTTTTCCTCTTCCTTCATACCTACCAAATTCATGCTCCATACGGCCCTCCGGCTCCATTCAATGAGATGTTCCTGGATGAAAATGCGGAGTGGAAAGAAGTAAATATGGGCAAACTCAGACTCAATCATGAGCACCGATACAAACTTCTTCCTGAAAACCTCAGACAAAATATCATTGCTCTCTATGATAGTGAAATCAGATATACCGATGAAGCCCTGATCAAACCTTTGATCAATTTACTCAAGGACCTTCAGCTTTATGACAACACCATGATCATCCTCACATCCGATCATGGAGAGGAGTTTTACGAACACAAATCCTGGGAACACAATCACAGCCTTTACAACGAGACGATTCATGTTCCTCTCATCATCAAATTCTTCCAATCTAAAAATAGGGGACGGAGAATTCAACGATTCTCGCGGCTGACAGATATTATGCCAACCATACTTGATGAGCTTGGAATCAAACATTCCGGTTATTATATGGATGGAGAAAGTGTGCTTTCTTTGCTATCGGGGAAAGGTCAAAGAGAAGAAAGAATCTTTCTGGCAGAACTGGCTTCCAACGCCGGAGAAAGCCGGATACCCAGAAAAGTGGCAATGAACAAGGGCGAAAACAAAATCATTTCCAATGATGCTTTTAATTCAGAATTCCTTTCCTATTTTAAAACTCCTCCGCCAAGTTTTGAGAAACTGGAAATATACAACCTCAGACTCGACCCTGGAGAGTTGAAAAATTCTGCTGATCAGAATCCGAGTTTAGTCAGAGACCTCCTCGATTTTTTCAAAACCAATTATATTGAGTTTCTGAAAATCCTCCCTAAAAAAACAGCAATCAGCAGCGAAATCCAGGAACAACTTCGGGCATTGGGTTATATAAAATAGACTTTCTTTTTTCATGCCTTGATTTATTTGTAATTCTTTTGGATATCTTGGATGGCCAAACAGAATTCTTGATTCAGAGAGGGAGTCAGAGCTAATCCGGAAGGGAGATAGAGGCCCTTTTTGGATAGATGGGTGGATTCATGGAACGAACGGTGTTGATTTTCGAGCCTTGAAGATAAAATTGGAAGTGCTGTTGAATCGGCCCGAAGCGGGCAGGAAATGTTCGATGGTAAATCCTCTCTCTTCTAAAAATGATTGGATTTCTTCAGGTTTATAGTAATATCTGATAGGAACAAAATACCAATCCAGAATCAATTCTTCCAGTTTTTCGCCTTTGCGGGATTTTTCTCTTCTTTTGAAGAAAAAAACGACGGGTGTCAGGAAAAAAGCCATTATTTTGGAAAGAGCGGTCCATGTTTTTTTTGGAGTGCGCACGAGGATTTTTCGGATGAATTCATGGATGAACGTCACTTTAGTCCGCGTGTAAACAGCCAACAGAATTGAGCCTCCTCCTTTGAGGACACGGATCAATTCTTCAATAGCTTTATAAGGATCTGTAGTGTGATGAACGGTTCCCCATGCCCAGACGATGTCAAATTGTTCATCTTGGAAGGGGAGATGAAGCATGTCTTCCTTTTGAAACTGGGCATTGTGCAGCTCGAATTTTTCCTTCAAGCTCTGTGCTGTTTGCAGACTTCCCTCGCTGATATCGATGCCTGTTACCGAACCTGCTCCATTGTTGGCGAAAATGATGCTAAAAATTCCAGTTCCACAACCCGCATCAAGAACAGATTTATCTCGGATTTCATTTTCGGAAAAAAATATTTCCCAGTGTTTTTCCGTGGCCTCATATTCAGGGATGTACTCAGTCCATACCACATCATAAAAACGGCTGACTTTTTCTTTGTTCATGATTTTTCTTTAGGGATGTTATTATATGATTTACCGAAGACCCAATCAAGACATCGTTAATGGGTATGAGTCCCTTATGTAGCATTTTTTGTTGAATCGGATGGACGTTGTGTCTTTGTCTCTGCTCGCATTTTTTATACGGTGGGGGCAGAACACTCTTGAGGTGGTCACAGGTCCGATTCATTTGCTGAAAAAAAGGTGTTTGACCTATCCGTTTTAGCTGTGGTATCTTCTTTTGCCCTGAGTCAATGTTTAGAAATAGAGAAGTGAGGCGGTGGAGGTTTGATGTAATGTCCAATGAATAAGGTAGGTATCATTCAATCCAATTATCTTCCTTGGAAAGGCTATTTTGATATCATTAATGAAGTCGACATCTTTGTTTTGTATGATGATGTCAAATATACCAGAAGAGACTGGAGGAATCGGAACAGGATCAAGGGAATCAATGGGGCATTTTGGATAACGGTTCCCGTTCACAAGAATTCAAACACCCGGAGAATAGACCAGGTCGAGATTGTCGATTCCAGCTGGCAGAGGAAACATCTGATTTCATTCCAGAAAAATTATTCAAAAGCAAAATTTTATCGGGATTACATCGATTTCATAAATCATATCTATTCAGATAGGGAGTGGAAATCTCTGTCCGAGTTGAATCATTTCTCGATAAAAGAGATATGCAAATTACTGGGAATCAAAACAAAATTTGTTCTTTCCTCTGACTATGAGCTAAAAGGGGAAAAAACGGATAGACTGATTTCTCTTCTCAAACAGGTCGATGCAGATTATTATCTAACGGGCCCAAAAGCAAAAGAGTACATTGAGGAGCAAAAATTTGTCGATGCAGGGATTGAATTGAGATACAAGGATTATTCAGGATATCCTGAATACAATCAGCTCTGGGGAAAATTCGATCATGCTGTATCTATAATCGATATGTTATTTAATTGTGGAGAAAAATCACCATATTACATCTGGGGTTGGAGAGACTCTCTTAAAGATCAATCTTCTTGAACACGGCCGAGATTTATAGTCTTGCTCACAATGAATTTGGGGCGATCCTTCACACCGTCAAGAATTTTTCCGATGTAGAGCCCCACCGTCCCGATGAGAAATATTATTACTCCAGATAAGAGCCAGATTGATATAACTAAACTTGTCCACCCCGAAATGTCTACTCCTCCAGAAAAATACTGGTAGAGATTGTAGAGGGTAAAAAGAAAAGCAAACAATGAGATGTAAATACCAAACTTTACCATCAAACGCAGAGGTTTGGTCGAAAAACCGAGAATAACATCCATGCTGAGATGCAATAGTTTTTTGAATGTATACGAGGTCTTTCCATGTTTTCTGCTGGAATGTTCGACATCGATACTCGTACGATTGAATCCAACCCATTGGACCATGGATGGGAAATGCCGTATCGTGTCATGCATGGAGAGAACAGCCTGGATGACTTTGTGGTGAAAAATGCCGAAATTTGCAATTCTACGGTCATGTTTGGTATTTGTCAGGTAGCTCAGAAGTTTGTAAAAAAGGCTGGAAAACATCCTCTTCAAGATGCGATCTTTCCTTTCTGCCCGTTTTCCCATTACAACATCAAAGCCCTCTTGAGCTTTTGCGTACAAGCGGGAAATTTCTTCGGGTTTGTCTTGAAGGTCGCAGTCCATCACTACCACCCATTTTCCCGTTGCGTGTTGGAGTCCGGCAGCGATGGCATAATGTTGTCCAAAATTTCTGGAAAGTTGGATCCCTTTCACGCGAGAGTCTAAAGAACTTAAGCGCTTGATTAATTCCCATGATTGGTCTGGACTCGCATCGTCTACGAGTAAAATCTCAAAGTCGAATGTGATTTTTTCCAAGGAAGTGAAAAGGCGGCTGCAGAGCTCACGCAAACATGCTTCGCATCCATAGACAGGTGAGATTACGCTGATCAACAGGTTTTGTTTTTCGTCGGAATTATTCATTCAAGAAACCTTTGAGCTTTTTTGTAATTTCATTATTACTCTGGCCAAAAGATCAGATTGGCTCAATCTTACCTTAATCACCTGCCACACATCAAGGTCTTTTGCGGCTTGACTCTGGATAAGTGAAGTGATTAAATTAAATTTAAAATGCTCGAGAAATTAAAGAAGCATCTCCCATTGATAATCATCTGTATTTTTGGTGCATTTCTCCGTTTTTACAAATTAAGTTATCTAGTGTTTCACCTAGATGAATCACCTCATACTGTTCAAATCACTGCTAAATCATTGTCTTTTGTATTAACTCATGATTATGGAAGTATTGTATATCAATTTCTTGTCCATATTCTTTTGCCATTCGGAAAATTAGAGTTTATGTCGAGATTGCCTGCTGCTTTATTTGGAGTTTTGATTATTATAGGTACATATTACGTTGGAAAATTGTTTTTTGGAAAAAGAACAGGACTCACAGCCGCCTTGTTTGTTTCCTTTTCACATTATTTTCTCACTTACTCTCAATACGCTAGAGCATACACAACCTTCACTTTTTTCTCTTTGCTGTCTCTAATTGTTTTCTATAAAGCGATTAAAGGAAACGAGACAAAATTTTGGATTCTTTACATATTCATTTCAGCTATTAATGTTTATACGCATCTAATCACCTTAATGACCATTCTTTCCTATTCTGCATTTATTGGGATACTCCTTCTCGATAAAAAAATTAAAGTGTTAAAAAATAAATCGTGGCAAATCGACAAAAGCCGATTGATTCGATTTATATTCTGTACGTTCGCTGTCCTTGTTATCACGTTTGTGCTCCGTTTGCCGGTAGTGGAAATGGATAGGGAGTTAAATAATTTAGATTGGATCGCAAAAACTTTAGGGGGAATCTTGGGCGAACCGACAGTCGGATTATTCCCTCTTATCCATCTAGTCTTTACCAATCAAATTAATTATTTTCCATCTCTCTTCTACCTCATTGCCGTCTTTTTTATTGCATTAGGAACCTTTGCCAGTTTATTTCGATTTAGAAAGAAAGACATATTAATTCTTGTTTATTCCTTTTTGCCCATCTTGAGTTTTTATTTGATTAAGCCACCCCCTAATTTATTTTTAGTGGCTGACAGATATTTCATCTTTCTCCTTCCCATTTCTTTCATTTTGTTGGTGAGAGGTATTGTTCTCTTCAGTTCTCTATTAGTGTCTCTGGCATCTTACTTGAGGGCCGTAAAGAAAAAAGCGCATCGTTATAAGAAGCTTTCATTTGTTGTCTTTGTTGGGATTTTCTTTCTGCTGGAGTGTTTGAGTTTGATAGGGTATTCCAATTATGCCTGGAAGATACGCTCCCTTAGTTTAAGCAAAAATGTTCAAAATCTGCTTACAGATAGGGCAAGAACAAGAGAGATAATTTTTTCAAATTCCCTTTTTGAAAGTTCAAATGTTCTCCAATTGATTCCTTTGTCCCTTAACCGGGGACAAAGAAAGTTGATTATACAAAGCCGACCAAGTCGATATTGGGATGAATTTTCTGGGAAGGCTCTAGGATTGTGGTTGGTTATCGATCATTCTTTGCTTGATGAGAAAAAAGCAAGGACTCTTAATGAAAATTTAGAAGGAAGAGAAATAATAAATCTTGAAGAAAATTCTCTGGTTTATTGGAAGCCCGAAGGAAAAATTCTCTCAAAAAAATTGATCGAAATGATGGATATTCTTATCCCTCTTCATCTTGATAGGGAAATGGAATACCGTCTTTGGCAGGCAAAATTCCAATTATTAGACCAGAATTTAGAAAAAGCATTAGAAACGTTAGATAGGGCAGAAAATGACGGATTTCTCTCCACAGACGGAAAACAAAAGAGAGAAACAGCCCAGCCCATTCTGAATTTCATTAATACTTTTATAGGAGATATTAAGGGGTATCGACAAATTGTTTTAGACAATCTCAAGGCCGATATCGGAAAACAGTTATTGATTCTTGGAAATAACCTCTTTGCTGAAGGAAATTGGGATGAAGGCGTTAGGGCATTAGATAGATGTGTTGAGCTTTCAGAAGAATTTCACAAGGCTGTTTCACAGCGGTATTTATTTTATGGCAACCGATTTTTACATTCAAGGAGAATTGACAAAGCAGTTGGTTTTTTAAAAAAAGCCATTGAACTTAATCCAAACAATTACTTCTATCATCTTGTTCTGGCTGAGGCCTATTGGAACAACAACATGCGGGAAGATGCCGTTCTTGAATATAAACTTGGGTTTAACGCCTCCTCTGTTTCAGACGAATTCATCCTTCAAATGGTCTCAAAGCCGCAGTTATTTGCTATTTGGAAAGATAAGGCTACCTGGCATTTTTTGTGGAAATCTGACGAGAAATCCGAATTTACAGGAAACCTTTATTTCGGGAAAAAAGTTGATAGTTTGGAAAAACATCATTTCAGTAATCGGGATAAGGTAAATCTGTATAAAGACTATGCCGTCGAATTTAGTTTTCCCACCAGGGAAAGAAGAATAAAGACTATGGATATTGAAGCCGGCAGAAAATCAGGGCTCACGTGCTATATAAAAATGAACGGCCGGTTGAAGACAAATGAGATTTTTTTCATTAATACTGGTGAAAATCCTAAACAGATCCCCTTCTTCCTGACTGAGGATGGGTTTCAAGCTGATGTTGTACAAAACTGAACCGTGACACGGCCTATCAAAGCCAGCCCTGTCTCTGTGCCAGCCAACAGTTTGGTCCATTTATTCCTGGAAATGCGTCCCGGGAGCATAGTCCAGTTCGCGGAATCCCTTTTTAAGCTTCCAAGCTGCGACTTTAACGGAAAAGAGAGGCAGAGTCAATTTAGGAATTGTGCCATACCACATCATAAAAACGGCTGACTTTTTCTTTGTTCATGATTTTTTTATTCATGATTTTTTTTCAGGCATACTATTATATGAATTACTGCTTGGTCACGCAAGACATCCACATTTTTGATATTTTAGCTCGTCTCGTTCGCTGTGATATGGGTCCTTTGCAGCTTGCAGAATTAAGTGTGTCCATCCCTTGCTACGATGAAATAGAGAGACTTAACCTGGATTATTCACGAGTCGAGGTTGCCGCAGATGCGAGGCGTGGCCAATGAAGCTGTGGTATTTCACCGCGAATTGGTCAGAACGAAGCAGATACGGTGAGATCGGCTCGCCTGAAAGGTAAAGTTGGCCGACTTATTTTAAAAAAGTTAAGGAAAATGTTTCAATTACAATGCTGCTAGATGAATTGAGTAATAGGTTGATAATAATGAAAATATATCTTGGTGTCGGCCAAATTTATGAATAGTTCAGGTTAATTAGAGCATGAGTGATAAAGGGAATTGTTTTGATAATGCCATGCTGGAGTCGTTCTTCAGCTTGTTGAAAAAACCTTGTTTACATAATGACTTTTCACAGCAAAGATCAAGCCAGTCGGGTTATTTTTGAGTATATTAAAATTTTTTACACTCGACAGAGAAGACCTTCTGCTTTGAATTAAAAAAACCCTTTGGAGTATTATCAAGATGCAGTTCAAACTTTTTAGAGGGTTCATTTTTTCAGGGAAATTCCATAAATTGAACAGAAATGTTAGTAAGCACGGCAAGCACAAAAACTAAAGTCCTGTCTTATCAAGTGTACTTTACGGTTAGCTAAAAAAGGATTGATCTTTGACAGTCCTGGAAACGATGTCTTCCTTGACTGGTATTAAACAAAAGCACCTTTGCTTGACTTCCCATTACGATGGTGCCATAATTTTTTTTCAATGAATCCACTCGAACTCATTGATTTTAATGTAAAAAAGGTACTCGAAAAGACGAGGAATTCAAAATGAAACATAAGCTTCTTTTAATCATAGCCTTTGTCTTTATCATTTCTACTGGAGTCTTGCTCTATTTTCAATTCACAGACAACAAATCATCTATAAGCCCTGTGATACTAATAGGATTGGATGGCGCGGATTGGCATATCATGGATCCTCTCATTGAACAAGGAAAACTTCCGCATCTCAATAAATTAATCCAGGGAGGCTCTTCGGGTGTGCTTCAAACCTTTAAACCCACTAAATCTCCCGTAGTCTGGACATCGATTGCAACTGGCAAATCTATGCTCAAACATGGCATTCTAGATTGGTCATTCGTTGAGAAAAACAATATCGAAGTTCCTTATTCTGCTGGAGAAAGAAGGGTCAAAGCCTTCTGGAATATTCTGAGTGAAAGAGAACGATCGGTCGGGGTGATTAATTGGTTCTGCACATTCCCTCCAGAGGAAGTCAACGGATTTATCATCTCTGATCGTTTTCGAGTCAGCGTATTCAAATTTCTTTTAGATGAAATTGTCACTTTCCCCTCAAGGTTGAAAATGAAGCTGTATCCTCATGTTGTCCGAATCAAAGACCGAAAATACCAAAAAACAATAAGAGAGGAAGGAATCCCCGATTATCTTGAAAAGCTCAGGAAAATCAACAGCGATATTCCTGAAAGCCGGTTGCCGCAAATCAGAAATGGTCAAATCTATGTCCTACAAGATAAATCCATCGAAAATATATCTCTGTTCCTGCAGGACACATTTCCTGTTGATTTGTTTGTCACTTATCTCAGGCTGATCGATACAACATCCCATTTTGGTTCTATTTCCGTGAGCCCGGGCTTGAGGAAAAAATGGGAAGAAGAGAATCAAAATTTCGGAATGCCCACTCCTGAGACCGAAAAACTCCTTTATCAAGAAATGGTGTCTTTTATTGAACCTATCTATACCTACATGGATAATGTTGTAGGCCGAATCGTGGAGAAAGCTTCTGAAGACACAACTTTTATTGTGGTGTCTGACCACGGATTCAATTTTTCTGAGGTTGGATATAACCATTACAACACTCCAGAGATACCCCATGGGATTATGATAATAAAGGGCCCCTCTATAAAATCTGGTTTTCGTTTAGAAAACGCCCATGTTTACGACATTACCCCAACACTTCTGTACCTTTTCGATTTACCTGTGGGTAAAGATATGGACGGAAATGTTTTACTGGAAGCATTTAGGGAGAAATTCAAAAAACGAAACAAAGTGAGATTCATCCCATCCTATGAGGGACCCCAACAGAAACTCGATCAGAAAAGATCAAAAGACTTGGACAAAGAAGCACTCAAAGAACTAAAGAGTCTTGGGTATATAAAATAGCAATCAATACTTCATTTTTTGACATTGACAGGCTAGAAATTTGGATTGACTTCAATTTTTTTCTGTGCTAATAGCTTGTTATGAGGAATTGGAGAAAATTACAGGAGTCCACGCGAAATTGCATTCTGTAATAAAGCTAACTCCTATCCCACTTTAAAATCAATGAACATGACGGAATCCTTTTCAGCCGGTGAGCATGAAACAAAGTATGTACTCAATAACAGCTCTGCCCATTACATCATACAGTGGCTTCAAACCCGCTGCCTCCCAGATCCTGAATTTCCTGCAGGAATCGTTTCGAGCATCTATTATGATACAAGGGATTGGCGTTTCCTTTGCGAAAAAATCAACAGCGATTATCTAAAAACCAAGGTTAGAGTGAGATGGTACACAGATATTGACACGGATGTCCCAGAAGATGAATCATTCTTGGAGGCAAAGGTTAAAGTCGGCAGCAGAAGGGAAAAAGTCAGGGTCAAAACCCGCTTTTCTGGAAGATGGCTTTCCCGGGTGAATCTGAATAACAATAAGCTCTTGTCTATTCCCCATCTG
>JAUWVG010000301.1 GCA_030617525.1 Candidatus Aminicenantota bacterium
GTATGTCTGAGCACGGGATGAATTAATAAAAGTGGTACGTGTCTTCTTGGAAATTCTCTCTTTAGTGAGCAAGGTTTACGGGCGGAGTTACGGAGGCGCCGAGAGGAACGATGAGGGAATGGCGTTAAAAATCCGAGTGGAACGCTTCCACCTTTTCAGATTTTTTCTTCCATAATATTAAATCACTTTACAAAACTCAATTCTTGAAATCACGAAAATGGAAGAGAACCTCTTAACCTGGATAATTCACGAGTCGAGGTTGCTGCATATGCGAGGTATCGGCCCATGAAGCTGTGGTTATCCACCGCGAACCGTCCCAACCTAACCCGGGTCATAACGAAGCAGATGTAGTAAGATCGGCTTGCCCCCTTGGGGTAAAAAATGCCGACATTTGATATCAATCGGCCAACAAACAAAGTGAAATTCTAGAATTTGCAAAATATCATGCAATCAAGTTGATGTCATTGAAGAGAAATGAAGGTGTCGGCAGTTTTTATAAATTATTCAGGCAGGAGAAAGGATTCGCAATATACTCTGTTTTATGTTTAAAATAAACGTATGAGTCCCCCTGTCTTCGAAATTATTCGATCGACTTTTAAACGCGCCAACGAGGACAGGATCGGCAACCATGCAATCACGATCTCCTACTTTGCGCTGCTCTGTTCTATTCCGGTGGCGGCGCTGTTTGCCTATGTGAGCACAAAGATCCTGGGGGATCCCGAGCTTGCGTTCCGGAGCCTGAACGTCTTCTCGGAGGAATTTTTTGCCCAGATCGATCCGCTGTTTCTGGATAAAATTCAAACCATCCCACGCTACATCTCCAATTTGGGGCTCTTCGGGATTATCGGCTCCTTTGTCGCGGCGAGTTTTTTGTTTTCACGGCTGATCAACTCAATAAATTTCATCTTTAAAGCCCAGTACCATAAGTCCTTTTTTTACAACCGGCTGATGGAGTACATCTTGATGTTTATCATCGGTGTGATCATGCTGATTTCGCTCTCCATCACCGCTATCTGGACGGCCATACACCGGTCGATAAGAAGCAGCATTTTTGTGGCCGATCATATCAATCCGGATTTTGTCTCGGTGATGAATAACTTTTTTCTCCAATATCTCATACCGTTCACACTGACATTTCTTGTGATCTTTGTCCTCTACAAATTCATCCCCGAAATAAAAGTCTATACCAAAGCGGCGCTTTTTGCGGCTGCAATCACGGCCCTGCTGTGGGAGGTTTTTAAGAGGTTTTTCGCCTATTATGTCGCCCATTTTTCGGCCATCGGGATCGTGTTCGATCAGCTGGTTAAGGGAACATTGACATCCATTATTTTCTTTTTGCTGTGGATCACCTTTTCACTCATTCTCCTGCTCTTGGGGGCCGAGCTGGCTACCGTTTTAAACGAGAGGATACATGAGCAAAAAGTCTGAAAATCCGGTGTGCCTGACTGTGGCCGAACTGGCCCAGAGGCTGGGATGTCCCTTTGAAGGGGACGGGGAAAAGATCATTCGGGGTGTCGCGAGCCTGGAATCTGCGGGGGAGGGTGATCTCGTCTTTCTGGCCCATCCCAAGTTCAGGCCTCTATTTGAGCAGGCAGAGGCTTCGGCGGCGATTGTCTCCCTGGAAGAAAAGCAGGGGAAAATTCCTTATTTGCGTTCCAAAACACCCAATCTGACATTTTTAAAGGCCATAAGGATTTTCTTTCAACCCTATCTCCCTGAGTCCGGGATTCACCCCAAGGCGGTGGTGGCTGAGTCGGCCAAAATCGGAAAGGATGTGTCTGTCGGAGCATACTCCGTAGTGGGAAAGGAAGTAGAGATCGGGGACGGGACAATTATTTTCCCTCATGTCGACATCTATCCGTACGCTAAAATCGGAACAGGCTGCATTCTGCACTCACAGGTGACAGTGCGGGAGGGCTGTATTCTTGGCAACAGGGTTTTCCTGCAAAACGGGGCGGTTATCGGGGCTGATGGATTCGGCTATGCCCGGAAAGGGGACGGCACACATGTCAAAATTCCTCAGATGGGCACCGTCATTCTCGAGGACGATGTAGAAGTTGGGGCCAATACGACTATCGATAAAGCCGCTATGGACAAAACCATCATCCGCAGGGGGACCAAGATCGATAACCTCGTCCAAATCGCCCACAGTGTCGAAATCGGAGAAAATACCATCGTCATCTCCCAGGCAGGGATTGCGGGAAGTTCAAAGATTGGAAAAAATGTGATCATCGCAGGACAGGCGGGGATTCCCGATCACGTCCAGATTGGAGATAACTCGATCATCGCGGCCCAGGCCGGAGTGATCGGCAGTTTGCCGGCGGGAAGCAAGGTTGCAGGAAGTCCTCACATGAAGAACAAGGAATACTGGAGGATGTGGGCCAACGTCAAAAAAATCCCCGAACTCATCAAAGAGATAAAAAAGTTGAAATCTAAATAAGAATTGGGGCCTGGCTTAAAAATAAGAAATCGGGGTCAGGCTTGAATAAGTTGAATTATTCTATCAATGAGACTAACTCTATCCTTAATAATTCAAGTTTTTCAAGCCTGACCCCAATTTTTAAGTCAGGCCCCAATTCTTAGTATTTGCGGAGGAGGTCTTCGATGCCGATGGCGGCGGCAACGGCTGTGCCGACAGCTGTGGCCATCTGCTCGGGGCAGACGTCGCACACGTCTCCGGCCGCAAAAATTCCCGGCTGTGAAGTGGCCATGTTTTTCTTGACTATGATTTCCCGCCACTCATTAAGATCGAGCAGCCCTTCAGTAAATTTCGAGTTGGGATCGAGTCCGACAGAGATAAAAAATCCCTGCACCTTTATTTCAGAATTCTCCTGTGTTTTGACATTCTGAAGCGTCAAAGATTCAAGCGTGGCCGAACCTGATATACGGGTGACAATCGAATCCCAGATGACCTCAATCTTTTCGTTTTCAAAGACACGCTCCTGGAGGATCTGTTCCCCCCGGAATTTGTCGCGGCGGTGAATGAGCTTGAGCGACCGGCAGAATTTTGTCAGAAACAGGGCTTCTGTCAGTGCCCAGTCGCCTCCTCCCACCACGGCCAAATCCTTTTCCTTAAAAAACGCTCCGTCACACGTCGCACAATAAGAGATTCCTCTGCCGAGATATTTGCCTTCGTTCTCCAGCCCCAGCTTCCTGTGGGCCGAACCTGTGGCCACCAACACCGTGCGCGTGAGGTATTCCCCCTGTCCTGCTACAACATTCCACAGATCATCTTTTTTTTCGATTTTTTCGACCTCATCCTGCGTGATCTTAGCGCCAAATTTTTCGGCCTGGATCCGGAATTTTTCCATAAGCTCAAATGGGACAACTCCATCGGGAAATCCCGGATAGTTTTCCACAAAATCAGTCAGAAGAATCTGCCCGCCGGGAATCCCTTTTTCGAGAATGAGGGTGTTGAGTCTACCCCGTCCGGCGTAGATGCCCGCTGCCAGGCCTGCCGGTCCGGCTCCGATGATGACAACATCGTAAACTTCGTTCATAGGTGCTTTTTTATGGCCTCTTCGATTTTCTTTTGTGGAACGGCTCCGATGATGGTTTCTTTGATCTCACCGCCCTGAAAGAGGAGAAGGGTCGGGATGCTCATTACGGAGAATTTGGAGGGGGTCATCGGGCTTTCATCTACATTCATTTTGGCCACTTTTAAACGGCCTTTATAGTCCTGGGCGATGTTCTCCAGGGAGGGAACGATGATATTGCATGGTCCACACCAGACGGCCCATAAGTCCAGAAGGACAGGCGTATCAGATTTGAGAACTTCCTCTTCAAAATTCGAATCCGTGACTTCGATGATATCTTCTGACATGATATTCTCCTTTTTTAATCGTAAAATTCATGATAATCCGCGCCCCTAAAAAAGTCAATTGGGTTAGGCTAGAAGGCTCTTTATTCTCGTGATTCTTAAAAAGAGAACTGGGAAGATGATGGAGAAATTCGTATCACTTTACAGTTCTCAATTTTTATCACGAGAGTATAGAGGCTTTTGGTCGGACCCGATACTTTACCCCCAGGAGAGTTTTTCCTGGAGGAGGTCGAAGTAATTGCGTTTGGGGGAGGAGACGAGGGTGAATTCCAGCGATGAGGTGTGGACTTCGATGATGTCGTCAAGCTCCATCTGGTAGCCTCTCTGCCCGTCCAGAGTCAAATAGACCTCTTCTCCGGCGATAATCTGAATCTTGATGGTCG
>JAUWVG010000039.1 GCA_030617525.1 Candidatus Aminicenantota bacterium
CACAGCATTGGCAATTATGCCTTTATTGATGATATCGTAAGAGGGCATGTTTTAGCGATGGAAAAAGGTTTGCCTGGGGAACGCTATATTTTAGGAGGAACCAACCTGAGTTTTTTGGATTTTTTTAGTGTTATTTCCACCGTCAGCGGTCAAACAAACAAGATGATACGGATTCCTGCTCCAATTATGATTTTTACGGCCAGTCTGGTATTCTTTTTTTCTCGTCTTTTTGGGAAACCCCCGAAGATTGCACCCCAATGGGTCAAAAGATATCTTCAGAATTGGGCTGTTTCCAGTGAAAAAGCGGAACGTGAATTGGGGTATAAGGTGACTCCGATTAAGAAGGGAATCGCGAAAACAATCCAATGGCTTCGCGAAGGATAAGAAAAATGAAAAAAAAGAATCCGGATGTCTTTACGCTTATTACAGGAGCCAGCGCAGGCATCGGAAGAGCTCTGGCCGTAGAGGGTGCCAAAAGAGGCTGGAACCTTGCTCTTATTGCCCTTCCCGGTGAAAAATTACAAGAAATATCTGAGAGTCTTGAGAAAACGTATCACATAAAAACAAAGTTCTTTGAGATCGATCTTACAGATAAAAAGGCTCCACAGTTGGTCCATGAGTGGTGTCAAAAGATGGATATTCAAGTGGGCAGACTCATCAACAATGCGGGTGTGGGAATGGGAGATAAATTTTCCAGCTTGCCTTATGAATTTTATGAAAAAATGATGCTGCTGAATATGGTTTCTCTTGTTTGTCTAACCAGATTGTTCCTTCCGGAGTTGGGGAAGTACCCCACGGCCTTTATCCTCAATTCCGGCAGTTTGGCGGGATTTTACCCTTCACCCTATAAGACGGTTTATGCGGCCTCTAAATCTTTTGTAAACATGTTTTCTCTGGCCTTGAGAGAAGAGCTGTGTCAATCAGGCATCTCGGTGAGTGTTTTGTGCCCGGGATCAGTTCCCACAAACGATGCTGTCAAGAAGCGGATACCCAAAAACGGCTATTTAGCCAGAGCGGCTGTACTATCCTCAGAGCGAGTGGCCAGGATTGCCTTGGAAAAATTAGAAAAAGGGAAAGCCATTATTATTCCCGGATTTGTAAACAAGCTGTACTATTTTTTAGGATATGCCTTTCCGTTTAAGTTGAGAGCAAAGTTTCTGTCAAGGCTGTTCCGGAAATATTATATCTCAGGAAATGGGAATTGACATCGAGTGATTGTATAACATAAAATTCCCGCAAAGGATTTTATATGAGCTGGCAGCAGGTCGCTTTCGGATTGATTGAATTTTTTGTCTCTATCTTTATCAGCTTTATCCTCATCTTTGGCAGCTACCGCTTTTTTCTTGCTCTCACTCCCAAGATTGATGAAGAGAGGCAGCTGAGAGCGGGGAACACATCGGTTGGTCTCATCCTTGGGAGTGCAATTATTGGAGAAGCCATCGTTGTGAAACAGGCCATTTATCCTGTTATGGCTGTCATCCAGATTTTTGTTCTGGGACAAGACAGGAATATATGGAACTTTCTGAAAATGGTTGGTTTCAGTCTCGGCTATGTTTTACTTGCCGGACTTTTGGCCTTGGCCTGTATCCTCTTCTGTTTCTGGCTGTTCAGCAAAATGACACCGAGAATCAATCAATACGAGGAGATCAAGAACAACAATATTGCTGTGGCCCTGTTTATGGCGTTTTTTATTGTTGCTATCTGTTTCCTTGTCAGCTCGGGAGTGGCCGGCTTGGTCCGTGCTCTCATTCCCTTTCCAGAAGTCGGTTCCATTCCCATCTCCTGATTGAGATATCATGAAAATACATGATTTATCTTCTGTGATCCTATGTTTGCTCGTTTTTGTGTCGTTGTGTGCAGCCATTTATTTTCCTCATCAAGGCCACCGTACAGTCGACAGCCAAATTATGCTTCAGTCTGCTTCAAGAACGGATAACAAGAGTGTCCGTTTCAACAGTGTGGAATCCGAGTTCGATTATCAACTGAAATATGAATGGGAGGATTTTAATAGAAATAATTTCTCTGTGTCCTTCTCTCTTTCGAAAAATGACTTAAAAGAGGCTGAGGATGAATTTGGATACTATCCCGATGAACTCCAAAGATATGTCGATAGAAATCTGATCCCCCTGCGCAGGGAGATGATTATCCACTTGAAAAAAATCACGCAGAAGCTCATTAAAAAGAGCAAATATTCCGAATATTTTTCTATTGCTGAGGATGACTCAAACAGCTTTAATCTGAGACTAACTGCGCCTCCTTCGATGCAGAGCCAAATCAGGGCTGAATTTAAACGGATCACATCGGAAATTGCACGACAGCAAAGACCATATGATAAAAAGATCGAAAGAGAAAGCAAGGTTCAGAAAAATGATTTTTTACACAAAAAAGGACTGCGGTATATTGGAGACAAAATCGGCGTCAATTACGGTCTTTTGGTCAAAATCAATCAAGAGAGGGTGAAGCCGGTTTTTCAAAACCTGCTAAAAGAATCCAATGGCTTGAATTTCCAACAATTTCTCTCATTTCTTCTCTCCTATATCCAGGAAATCCGATACGGGATCCCACCTTTGCAGGAAAACGGGAAGTATATAATGGGATTTTGGGTCCCTCCTAAAGTCTTGATCAATAATTTTGGGGACTGTGATTCCAAGGGAGTCACATTTTCCTCTTTGTGGATAAACTTTAAAAAATACCCAATTCTTCTCATCAGGATACCAAACCATTTGTTTATTGGGCTGGCAGTGCCCTCTTTCAGTGAAGGGGGAGTTACTATCAATGGACTGAGATACACTCTGTGTGAAGTAACTGGGCCGGGAAAACTTCCACCCGGAATGATTACCCCTTACAGCCAGTTGTATTTGGAAGGTAGAAATTACTCATATGAGCTGATAAGGTGACAGTTTTTCAATCTTTCTTGGCGGAAAAAAATAAGCGCCTGAAAAATGGAGTTCGGGGGCGGGCCGTGTTAAGATCTTCGAAAATCATCCTTTTCGTTGATTGGCGGAACTTTGCCTTTTCTCTGTAGACGTTGCGATTATCCAAAGTATTCTCATCATAAGCCTGTCTCTTTTCTTCATCTCCCAGAATCACAAAAGCAGCTTCTACCCTGTCCAGCATCTGTTGCCGTTCTTCATCTTTAAGGAGAGTGTAATGGGCAAGTGAGTCTTTGGAATAGGCGGCTTTCCCGATCAAGTAGGCTTTTTCGATCTCCTTAAATGACACGCTTCGACTCACATCGAGGATATCATAATGATCCATGTCTTCGATTTTTATTTTCGCCATAGTTCTGTATAAGAAAAAAAGGCCATTTATGAGTTACAGTTGAGAATTTTTTCCGTCAGAGATTGGATACAACTTGAAGCTTCCGAGTCAGGGTAATTTATAATGAAAGGAGATATATTTTTTAGACTCCGATGAACTTTTTCATCGAATGGAACAACACCTAGGAAATTGAGATCGACGACGAGATATTTCTGTACAACCTGAGCAATGGAATGACCGAGGATGTAATCTTTTTCATCCCTTGCCTTATTGATTATGAGACAGGGTTTGAACCTCTTTAGAGTTTTATAAAGGATATCTGCATAGTATTTGTCATGGGAAATGATCTCGTTGAGGAAGGTGTAAATCGATTTGGAATTTTCCTTAATCTGGGTGGAAATCTTTTGAACCAGTCCTTCAATTTTGTAATAGTCAATGTAGATCTTGAGGATTCTGATGATACATGATTTAAGGAAGTAATAGGCATTCTCAATTGATGTTGGTTCGGGATTAACAACAAGGATTCCCGGATTGGAAAGGAGAAAAAAATCGATACAGTTGTAGGAAGCTCCTGTCCCGATATCGATGATCACTCTTTTTGCGTCGAATGCTTTAATCTGTCGGATCAGCTTGAGTTTTTTATAATAGTTCAGGTTGGCTGTAAAGAGGAGCGAGTCAGTTCCTCTTATCAGATTAAGCCCATCAAAGGGAGTGGGGACGGCCACATCTTTGAGTTGCGTGATTTTGTTGCTGAAAAAGTATCCTAGATCGACATCGGTTTCCTTCATTCCGAGAAATGTATGCAGATTCGGGCCGCCAAAATCGGCATCGATTAATACAATGTCATCTTCTTTTGAAGCAAGATGAAGGGCTAAATTGGCCGTGATAAAGCTTTTTCCGGTGCCGCCTTTCCCTCCTCCAATGGCCCAAATCGTTTTACTAGAGATTTGGTGTGCAGAAAGAGAAGGAATCAAAGTAACTGGGTTCATTTCAATCCAAAATCCTTAGCCCGAAATCTTTTTCGTAATTTAGTTTACCACAATACAAACAAAAATTTAATCAAATTGGCTAAAATTTTTCAATCCTCCCGCTCCCGGGGCGATATAAACAGTTGAATTTTATGAGCTTTTTTGGTATCTTACTTGTTTATTAGTTTTAAAAGAAGGGAGAGGCGTCTTTGAAAACATACAGTGACTTTGACAGTAAATTCAGATTTGTGATTGTGGCATCAAAAAGAGCCAAACAGTTATTAAAAGGATCAAAACCTAAGCTGGAATCTAAATCTAAAAATCTTATCCGGATCGCTCAGGAAGAGGTTTTACAAGGATTGGTGGAATATGAAATCGTCGATTCCCTAGCGGAAGAGCTTAAGGTTTCTGAAGAAAAAATGTTCATCGGCGAAGAACTCAATATAGATGTCGAAGATGTGAAGGAAGGGGTGGAGAAGGCGGAAAAAGAAGTAGCAGCAAAATTGAAGAAAGAAAAAACTCCTGAGGAGACTATTCAAGAAGCGGTTAAGAAAAAGGTCAGAAAAAAGGTCAGCGAAAAGAAACAGTGATTCTGTCCACAACTTCACGTGCTGCGCCTCGCATCTGTTGCAAACTCAACTCGTGAATAATCCAGGCTACTTCTAGTTTTCACTCAGAGATTTAATCAAATTATTTCCCGAGTTCGGAATAAAGATCGATATAATTTTTTTTCAAAAAATCTGTTCTTGAAAAACCTAATAAAGACGCAAATCTTACGATGTGACTTTGTTCTCCTTCCAATTCTATGAAATTTCCGACTGGAGTTTCGTCCAAACAAATTATTAATTTCTTTTTTTTGAAAACCGTTCTGAACTTATCGTACTGAAAATTGGGAACGAGACCTAAGGATTTGATGATTTTTTTGATCTGATTTACATTTTTAACTTCTGTTTCGTATTCCTCTCGGATTTTGAACTGTCTGGATTTTTGAGGAGAACCTTTGAAGGTCAAATAGGCTTTTTTTTTGATTTTTCTCAGTCGAAACGCCTGCTTTTTTTTTGTCAAGGTTAAGTCAGGAAAATCGTAAAGCGTGTTCTCTTCAAAGAAACGTTCCCTGACCAGTTGTGCTCCTTGCTCTACAATCTTGTGGGCCATTTCTTTTGGATTCTTGATTTGAATTTTCACCTCGATCTCGAGCATAGAATATTTCCCTTGTTGCGTATTTGAGTTTTATAGAGATCTGTTCAAAACAAAGTCTGAGACCATTGAGAGAGTGTCTCTATAAATGGATTTAGGAAACAAATTGATCAAATCCTTAGCCTTAAGTGCGAATTCCTCGGCTTTTTGAAATGTGTACTCTAGAGCTCCGTTAGATTTGACCATCTTGAGAATTTCTTGCGTTGAATTCTCAGAGAGTTTTCTCTCTTCCAAGATTGCGGCAATCCGGCTTCTATTTTCTGCTCCGTCAACTTTTAAAGTGTATATGAGGGGAAGAGTGAGACGTTTTTCACTCAAATCTGAAAGTACAGGTTTTCCGAGAATCTTCGCTTCTCCTGAAAAATCTAGGAGATCATCGATCAGTTGAAAACTCATCCCTAAGTTCCTTCCGGATGAAATGAGCCGGCTGAGCTCTTCTTTAGATGCCCCTCCCAGTATACCTGCAATCTGACAGGATGCCGCAAAAAGTGAAGCAGTTTTTTTGTTTAAAATTTCCAAGTATTCGTGTTCAAGTATGTTGAGGTTCCCGCTCATATAGTATTCAAACAATTCCCCATCGATCATTTCAGTTGAAACATCGGTTAGGATTTTAACGATGTCCTTAAAATTGCTTTCCAGAGACAGTCCGAGAGTTTTAATGTATAAATAATCACCCAACAAGACTGTAATATTCGGGCCCCATTTGGCATGAACGGTCTCTTTACCTCTTCTCGTATCCGAATGATCGATGATGTCATCGTGAAGGAGGCTGGCTGTGTGAATAGTCTCTACCAGCGCAGACATGTTGATGTGCTCTTTCCCTTTATACCCCAAGAGTTTTGCACAGAGGATAAGGAGAGCCGGCCGGATTCTTTTCCCGCTTTTCTGAAAGAGATAAGAGTTGATCTCTGAAATGATCGGATTGGAAGACTTTGAGAAGAGCTGGAGGGCCTTTTCCACCTCATCTAAATCGCCTTTGATATTTTTGTAAAGCAGTGTTAATGAAGGTTTTTTCTTCAAATGAGATGAGAAATAATCTTTAATTTCATCTTTCATTGTCGCGGGTCTGAATTCAGCTGAATCTTTCATTGTGCGGCCTTATCTTAACATCTCAAATTTGATATTTCAATTCCAAAGAGAGAGGTGAAATTGAGGGTTGTCTGATCTGAAAAATCAGACCAGGAAACGTTTTTTATTTCAGCGATAAATTGAGCGATGTCTTTGACGAATTTTGGCTCATTCCTTTTTATCTTTCCCCTAAAGGGGACAGGCGCCAGAAAAGGGGAATCAGTTTCTATGAGGAGGTGATCTAAAGGCATTTTTCTTGCCACATCTCTCAGGTCAAAAGCTTTTGGAAATGTGACAATTCCAGAAAAAGAGATGAAAAAATTTTTGTCGAGCATCTTTTGGGCAAAATCCCAATCCCCGGTAAAACAGTGAAGAACTCCTCCTCTGGTATATGTCTCTTCTTCTATACAGTCGATGATGCTTTGAGAGGCTTCACGGCTGTGAATAATGACGGGCAAGTCCAGTTTTTGTGCCAGGTTGAGCTGCTGCTTGAAGGCAAGGATTTGAATATCTGGTGGGGAAAAATTGTAAAAAAAATCAAGGCCGATCTCACCGACCGCGTGAATCTTTTTGTCTTCTGCCAGGCTTTCAATTTTTGTCAGTGATTCTGTCGTGAATTCCTTCGCCTTGTGAGGGTGAACCCCTCCGGAGGCATAAATATTTTCATATGTTTCGGTGAGTTCTGTTGTGATATGGATACTTTCGGGCTCTGTGACTTCTGCGGGACAGAGAATGGCTTTGATCCCTTCCTGGAATGCGGCTTGGATCACATTAACGCGATCTTCATCAAAAGCGGACATGCTCAGATGAGCATGGGAATCGATGATAACGTGTTTTTTGTCTTTGATTTATTCTCTAGCCTATTGAAGAATCAGGCGTTTCAGAAATCTGAAAGGGATAGCTCCATGACTGAGTACTTCGGACAAAAAATCTTTTTGATTGTATGAATCGCCCTTAAGTTCCTTGTATTCTTTTTCCAGAGCCTTGTATTCCTGCAGCCCAACGTATGCGTAGGCATTTGCGAGAGGATTGAGTAGAATTTCATTCCATACTCTCTCCGCTTCGCTTTGCGTGTAAAAACCGACTCGGGTCATGTAATTGACGGCATCCTCTTTTGTCCAGGAGTCTTCGTGAGTATGGAATTCGACAATGAAGCTGACAACAGAGCGCATATCGAATTTGAGCTGGTTGAGTCTGAGCTTGAGGTCATAGTACCCGTATCCTGATTTCATCATCTGTTCTCCAAACATGTAGGGCCATCCCATAAGGACGGGCATATTTGGAAATAGTTTTCTGACAAGGGATGCGTTGGCATGGGTTTTGACAGCAGGCACAAAACATCCTGGATAGATAGTCCCGGCTGTCCAGAAAGGCAGGAACTTGTTTGTGTATTCTTCAAGAAACGATTCGAGATTATCTGTTTCCAAGCCTTCGAAAAGAGGTGCGATCTGAAGAGAGAAAGTCCCATTTGGATCATAGGGTGCCGGGAAAACAAGTTTAAGCCAGGATGTCTGCAGGGCCTCAGGAGGAGCAGGTACGACTTCGAGAGAATCAGCTGGCAGATCGGCAAACTGATTGTCCTCTAGATAACTTTTGACTTCTGTGATGAGAGAATTGACCTTAGCGGTAAATTCGTCTTTTGTCACATGATCGTTTTTTATCTTGTCAAATACATGGAAAACGACGGAATTGATCAACTGATCTTCATTTGCATTTAGATTGGCGGGTGGATTTTCGATGTCGAATACAGGGTCCATGATCTTGTAAACAGCAAAACAGGTTTTGAACATCTCATTGCGAATATTTTTGGTATCGGCTTCTGCCTGGGCAAGCAGTTCCTGGACGGGAATATCATTCTGGAAAGTTGTGCGGACGAGTCTGGCGTGAGCTTCTATAAGCCTGAAACTTCCAGTCGATCTTGGCAGGAGTTCATTCTGAAGGAAATTCTGGTAGTCATCCAACGCAGGGATGACCTTTGCCAGATTGGCCTGCAGTTTGGCTTTAACACTGTCGGGACACTGGTCAATGATTCCAGGGAGTTCATTTTTGTAGAAATTTAAAATTGTGGGGAATTGATTGATGGCGGTCTGGGTGTAAATTTCGGCTGGAGTTTTTAGGTTTTTTTTGGTTTCTGCGATAAATCTCTCTAAATCTTTCAATCGTGATTCCGCATTTTTTGCCTGTGCTTCCGTAGGTGCAGATCCTTCTGTAAATAGAGCTCGAATACAGTTCATTAAAATTGTATTAGTAAACAGGGGATTGTATTCCCACGGCACAAGCATTTCGTGCTGCATGACGTCAATATCCAGAGCGTTAACGATCAGAGCATGGTCAATCTGAAAATCCGGGCTTAATTTTTGGCTGACGATCTCAACCACTATTTCCTTATTGAACTCGTCCATTTCATCGCGCCGCTTTTCGATGTTTTTTTCCCTGAAGTCCTCTAACTTGTCATTATATTTGTTGAAACCGGCAAGGGTGGCTGCAGTCGGGTAAAACTTCCAGTAGGCATCAAAATATGAGTCCAGGAGTTTCTGGAATTTCTCGTCTTCAGCATTTTGCTGAGAGAAGAGCTGAGTTGTGCTCATAGCTGCAAAAACCAGCACGAATAACAGAATGGCTGTTCTCTTCATTGAATCCTCCTTTCTAGTCTTCTAAATCTTTTTACAGGATCTAATCTGTTTCTTATAAAACCAAAAGTTGCACATTATCAAAAATATCGGACAAAGCAACTCCAATTCTTTACTCTGAAATTCGCTACCACTTCATCACTGCAGAAGCCCAGGTAAAGCCCGAACCAAATGCCGTTAAGACAATGATGTCTCCTTGTTGAATTCGGCCGCTCTTAACGGATTCATCAAGTCCAATAGGGATCGAGGCGGCTGTTGTGTTGCCGAAGCGATCGATATTTCTTATGACTTTTTCGACCGGGATTTTTAAAATCTTGGCGACCATCAGGCTTATTCTATCGTTGGCCTGATGGGGTAGCAGATGATCGACATCTTCTATAGTCAGCCCGTTATGTTTTAAAGCAATCTGGACGGCCTTGGGCATTTTCTCAGATGCGTTCTTGAATACCAGCTTTCCGTTCATCTTTGGATAATGTCTTTTATCTTCCAAGAATCCGGGATAGAATGTGGGACGGTCTTTTGGAGAGGGGGAATCCATCCAGAGTTCGGTGGCAAATCTTCCATCTGAAAAGAGATGTGTGGAAAGCACTCCGCGGCCATCGTCTTTTTCATTTGGCTCAATAATGACGGCTGCAGCCCCATCGCCGAAGAGAACTGCCAAATCTCTACCTTCGTCAGAATAATCGAGGTTTGAGGACTGGACTTCCGCAGCAACAAGGAGAATTTTTTTGTACATTCCTGCCTGAATGTAACCGGAGGCGGCCGAAAGTGCGTAAATAAATCCACTGCACTGATTGCGAACATCCATCGCGCCTACTTCAGTTAATCCCAATTTTGACTGGACAAGAACACCTATGCCTGGAAAGTAGTGATCGGGGGAGAGTGTGGCGGCGATGATGAAATCGATCTCCTCTTTGTCAATCTGAGCGTCTTCTATCGCTCTCAAGGCTGCCTGAGTAGCCAGATCCGAAGAACCGATCCCTTCTTCTGCGTAGTGCCTCTCGCGGATCCCTGATCTCTGCTGAATCCATTCATCGGTTGTGTTCATGACTTTTTCAAGATCATGGTTTGTCACAACTTTAGGTGGGACATAGTGCCCTGTCCCTGATATTATCGCTTTTTTATTCATTAGAATGATTATAATAAACGAAATAAAGAAAATAAAGCAAGAAAAAAAGCTTGGCCTTTGTGTGAGCGGGTTTCAACATATCACTTCTATCTTTAATCATCTACGTTTCTTCACCTTAAATTGTTTACCCTGTGTGCTTTGAAGCATCCCCATTTCCGTGATTTAAAGAGCGAGTTCAAAAAAGTGACAAGAAATCACGCGTAGTTTTCCCCAGCGAGGAAAACTCGCTCGATTCCGTTCCTCGCTCTCATCTTCTTTCTGAAGATGAACCATGCCCGCTCGTCCTCCATACGAATTTCTCTATCATCTTCCCAGAACTCT